>JBJOJC010000100.1:0-4703 GCA_046046825.1 Actinomycetota bacterium
GAACCAACGGTGGCGCCAACCCGATCCACGTGCGCTCTGGAGCAAACGGTGGCACACCAGCTGCCTTCAACTTCCGCCCGTCATGGGTTTACGGTGACGTTGTTCGTAAGTACTTCAAGAACTTAGTAACCGAGTACGACCCGAACTCAGGTTCTCACGTTAGCTACTACCCAGGTGGCGATCTAACCGCGTTCCCTGATGTTGTGCGACGCCTACAGGTTCCGTTCCTGATCAACTACCAGCACACAACCGTTCCTGTGGCACCAGCTACTACGGTGAACCCTGCTAGCAACTCGATCAAGCGTCAGTGGATTCAACGAAATGTTGACTCGTCTACCGGATTGGCAACCTACAAGGAGTACATGACCGAACAGTGGTTCACCGTGCCTTCGGCGCAGCTTGGCCTGTCGTTTGCACTACCAACTAACGCCGCAGAAGAAGCAGCACTAAGCGACGCTAATAAGGCTTTGCTGGTAAGCGCGTTGGCGAATAAAGCATTTGGACAGCAAGCGATTGCGGACTTGAACACTTTCTTCGACTCACTGCCTGGTTACGTTCCTACCCGCACACTCACCGCACCAACTGCGCTGAGTGCCGAGAAGGTGGTTCTCACCCTTAGCGACCTTCAAGGTCGCGTGCCTACCGGAAAAGTTACCTTGAAGCTCGGAGGGAAGACTTACGTTGCAGCAGTCGCGAACGGTGTGGCAACTTTCAATACACCAGTTCAAACCCCTGGCGCTAAGGCGTACACCCTGTCATATGCAACGGATTCTCAGATTGTTGGTTTCAGCGAAACTGGCACCTTGAATGTGGCTAAGTTTGCTGTGACTAGCGTTGTGGGAACCACCACCAAGGCACCTACTGCCACTGCAGTTGGAACTTTGAAGGTTGCCATCACTCGAACCGCGAGCCTGCCTAAGGTTGGCGGAAAGGTGCTAGTTACTCTAACCAATGGTTCAACTGTGAAGTCAATCAATGCCAGCGTATCCAATGGTGCAGCAACGGTTTCTCTTCCGAAGTTAACCACCGGTTCATGGGTTGTTGCGGTTACCTACCTGGGTGACGCCAACTTCTCGGCATCCGCACCGGTAACGCCATCACCAATCACGGTGGCCCGAGTGCGATAGCTCGAGTAAACGAAAAGGTGCGGTTGGGAGCAATCCCAGCCGCACCTTTTTGCAATCCCTTAGTGAGAGGCTCTGTCGGCTTCCCCAATTCCAGTCGATGCATGAGCGGCAGCAATGGCTCTTTTACCTGAAGGCAAAGCGATGGCAATGAGTGCAATGGCCACGGTTACGGCTCCGGTGATAATAAGTAACCACTCCACTGGGAACACATCGGCAAGCGGGCCTAGGATGGCCATGCCTAGAGGCATCGCAGTAGACATCACGATTCCCACGAAACCAAACACGCGACCCTGGCGTTCGGGCTCAACGGTCTCCTGAAGCAGGGTGAAGGCAGAGGTAGAGAATGCTGGAACGATTAGGCCGATAACGAAGAACAGACTGTAAAAAACGATCAGGTTCGTGGTGAAGCCCATGCCGATTGCCAACAACCCGAACAGGATTGAAGTGACCACGATTGCTCCCAAGCGATCGATCTTCGCTGCAAAAATTGAAATCACAATGCCGCCGAAGAGCATTCCCACGCCGAATGAAATCTCGAGAACCGTGAGCATCCAAACTTCGGTACCGAAGTTGCGAACCACCATCAGGGGCGAGAGGTTTGACGGAGCCACGATGAGCAGGAACACGATTCCGAAAATCGCCATTACCCAACGAACTAGGTCATGGGTGAACACGTACGTTACGCCGTCTTTTAGATCGGCAAAGTACGACGGCTTGTCGGCGCTGGCGGCTCTGGCCAACGTGGGAACCGCGACAAACGCTAGAAGTGACAGACCTATACCAGCGGTAATAACGTCGATAAACAAAATAGCTTCGAGCGACATAGTGGCGTAAACGGCTGCAGCAGCAACCGGGGCCAGCAGACCGAGCGCCGACTGAATGGTGCTGTTGATACCGTTGACACGCATCAGCTGGTCTTCTGGAACGATTTGCGGCAACAGCGCGGAGACGGCTGGCATTTGAACTCCAGCACCAACCGAGCGCACGGCCATAACCAGGAAAATCAACCAAAGATCGTTTACACCGGAGAGCATGAGCAAGGCTAGGCCCAGGGTAGCCAGAGCGATGGTCGAATCGGAAACGATAATCAACATTTTGCGATTTACTCGGTCGGCCCAGACCCCCGCGAAAACGGAGACGATCGCCTGAGGGAGGAAGCCGAAAACAGCGGCTAAAGCAAGAACTAGGCCCGACTTGGTGGAAAGAGTTAGGTGCCACATGATGGCGTATTGCACCAGAAAGGAACCAAAAGTGGTGATGGTTTGTCCGGTTAGGAAAAGTAGCACTTTCTTCACGAGCGATCCTTTTGTTGGGTAAAAGAAAACCCCAGCCGTGGAGGGCTGAGGCTTTCGTGGCTAGTGAGGGATTCGAACCCCCGAAGGCTGAGCCGGCTGATTTACAGTCAGATCCCTTTGGCCGCTTGGGTAACTAGCCTTGTTGGTTTGCTTTGCAACAAACAACCTTTCAAGAATAACTTATCTTCTGGGCTAAAATCACACTCATGGCAGATTCCTCATTCGACATCGTTTCCAAAGTAGACAAAATGGAGGCCGACAACGCCCTCAACCAAGCAATTAAAGAGGTTGAGCAGCGTTACGACTTCAAGGGCGTTGGCGCGTCCATCGCTTGGAGCGGCGAGAAGATCCTGATGAAGGCATCCTCTGAAGAACGCGTGAAGGCTGTTCTAGATGTTTTCCAGTCGAAGCTGGTCAAGCGCGGCATCTCGCTTAAGAGCTTTGTTGACGGCGACCCTTTCCCTTCTGGGAAGGAATACCGCATCGAGGGCGAGCTAAAGAATGGCATCGACCAAGACCAGGCCAAGAAGATTTCGAAAATCATTCGCGAAGAAGGCCCGAAGAGCGTGAAGTCTCAGATTCAGGGCGACGAGCTTCGTGTTCAGTCGAAGAGCCGCGACGATTTGCAGGCAGTGATGCAGTTGCTTCGTGAGAGCGAACTCGACATCGACATTCAGTTCACTAACTTCCGCTAGATTTTCACGACCGGAGTTGACCCGGTTGGCGGGTAGTTCTCCAAATTTTGCGCTTCCAGCTTGTTGGCTTTTTTGCCGACCAAATTCTGCATGTAACCAGAGCCGAAGAACGCCAAGATTGGAAAGATCATGGCTAATGCAAGGCCAACGGTGTCGGCTAGTGAACCCATGACTCCCTTGGCGATGATGAACATTAGCGAATTGGCCAAGCCCATTCTTGCCAATACCTGTGTAGCAGGAATCGTGCGAATGTGGGAGGCCGCCGAATAGAACGCCGGAACCATGATGGATTCGCCAAGTCCGGCGATGAAAAAGAACCCCGCCTGCACGCAAACCGCGAGCAACTGATTCACGGGCAGCAGGTAGTAGCCAGAAACGAGTCCGAGTAGCATCGCGGCTCCACCAAAGTACCCGCCAAACATTCCGGCTTTATTGATTGGCATGCGGCTAGAAATCCAGCCGGTTGAGAATCTTCCAACAATCATGGCGATGGCAAATGCGGTGTACGGAATTGCGATGAGGCTGGCAGATAGCTGCATGACGTTTCTTGAGTAAAGGGTCATCCAGTCACCCATCACCAGCTCAGGCCAAATACCTAGAACTAGACCGAGTGCTAAAAGCCAAACAATCCGAGGAGTCTTAAGCCACGAAACCCTCTTTTCGGTGCGGGTTTTGATTTGGCTTCGAGCTTCCTCGTCACGCGTCATCATTTGGGTGTTCAGAATCAGGTGCGCGATAAATCCGGCAGCAGCAATAATTCCCATGTGCCAAACCAGTGGGAGGAAGCTGGCGAGAACACCGGAAATGAGAGTGGCAACGGCGACGCCAAGCGACCAAGCCCCGTGAATGGAACCGAGGACCACGCGGTTGAGACGTTTTTGAATTAGAAGAGCCTGTGCGTTCGCGGCATTGTTGTAGAGACTGAAGAAGAAAAACTGCAAAGAGGTTGCTAGAAAGTAGATCCAATAGTTCCCAATAAGCGGCAGCAAGCCCTGGATCAGAGTGGCTGAAAGGGTGCCAATTTGAGTGACTCGGGTGGTGCCAAAACGGAGCACCAACCGGTGGGCAAACACCAGAGCGAGCATGCTGCCAACGCCAGAGAGCCCGGTGATGGTTCCCCAGATGGCTAGGTTTTTTGAAAGACCGATATTGTCGATAATCTCTGGAATGCGAATGATGATGGCCATCGAAACCAAAGCCTGAGTGAAGAAGGTTCCAACCATCGCATTTTTGATGCGATTAGCCCTGGCTATGGAGATTTTTTCAGTAGCCGCCACTAGTTGGTGCGATCTACTACGGCGTTAGCGAAAGTCACCAACGCTTGCTTCACCGAACCTTCCGGAAGCGGATCGATTGCAGAGATGGCCTTGGCAGCCCAACGGCGAGCTTCGGCCTCGGCAGCCTTGGCAGCTGGGTGAACGCGAAGCTCGGCAACAACCTGCGCCAAAGTTACATCGCTCTCTAGATCGCCATCGATCTTCGCGAGAAGTTCTGCAGCATCGGCATCGGTTTCAGCCTGCTTGCGAAGTAAGAGAACCGGAAGAGTCGGAACTCCGGCGCGAAGGTCGGTGCCTGGGGTTTTGCCC
>JBJOJC010000101.1:0-30795 GCA_046046825.1 Actinomycetota bacterium
GCTAGGGCTGCCAAACCAGGTTGCGGTATTCATGCAGCTCACCTCCGCCAGCATCGTGACTCTGCCGGTCTACCTGTTCACTGGCCCGCTACTCACCGGCACACCAGACTGGGCTAGCATCGGCTCAATCGTGACCCTCGGTGTCGTTGGCACGGGCATCGCCTATGTCTTCTATTACCGAATCATCGACGCCGCGGGCTCAACCATCGCCTCATCGGTCACCATCGTGCAACCGGTGGTAGCCGTGATTCTGGGCATGCTGCTACTTCAGGAAACCTTGAACTGGTTCGAAGTAGTTGGCGGACTAGTCATCATCCTCGGAGCGATGATCGCTCAAGGACGAATCAAGTTCATTAGATAAGTGATTCCGGCAGAGCCAAAGGCTGAGCCGGTAGGCGCTCCTGAGCAAACCAACGCTGCTGGTAGCCGGTTGAAGAGCTCATCAAATCTAGGAACGGCTTGGCGTCGAAGCTTTCTGGGCCAAGCACACCTTCACCCTTCCAAACACCGGTAGCCAGCAGTTCTAGAGCGATCAACGGGTTGAACGCGGTCTGCCAAACCACAGCCTGTGATTCGAAGTTAGCCATCGTCCACTCGTTGTCGGCAACGTGGTAAAGGTAGGTGGCGCGAAGCTTGCCATCTCGGTCCTTACCGGTAACCAGAACGCCAGCACAGGTCTTACCCGTCATGCGTGGGCCAATGGTTGCCGGGTCTGGAAGAACCGCAGCCACCATGTCGCGTGGGCTTACATCAACCGGGCCCTGATTTGATCGAACGCGGTGAGGCTTGGTCTGATCCAAACCTAGAGCGTGAAGGGTCTTCAGGATTCCGATGAACTCGTTGCCCAGTCCGTATTTGAAGCTGAACTTGTTGGCGTTGATTACGGCAGGAAGCATGGTTACCTCTTCGTGCTCAACGTTCACACACTCAACAGCGCCAATACCCTCAGGGAACTCGAAAATCTCAGGTTCGCTAAACGGTTGGGTGGTGTAGTAACCCTTGTCTTTCGACCAAAGCACCGGTGGGTTTAGGCACTCTTCGATGGTGGTCCAGATAGAAAACGATGGGGCGAAGATTTCGTTGCCCTCGTCGTCGCGAACCACAAGGTTTCCACCGTCTTTGACCGAAACTTCGTCGATCTCAGAGAACAGGTGGTCTTGTGCATAGCGAGCAAACACGTTGGAAAGACCTGGCTCAACACCAATGCCAACCAGCGCCAAAAGACCGGCACGTTCCCACTGCTCAGCCAGCGCGAACTGCTGGTCGCCAAGCTTGATACCAGGCTTGTGGAACGGGTCGTCTGGGTGGGCCTCGGAAAGGCTCATCGCCATGTCTAGGTAGTGCACGCCTGCACTAAAAGCACCCGAGAACACGGTTGGCACAAACTTCGGCTCAACGGCGTTCAGCACGTGGGTGATGCCATGTTCGCGGCAAAGGTCGGTTACGTTGGCTGCGTTGCCAGCGTCGATCTTGGCTGAAACGAACTTCGAAGCGATTTCGGCGCCGTGGCGATCACGAATCCATTCGATAACTTCGTCGGCTCGAGACTGGGTGTAGTCGGAGACCACAATCTGCTCATAGAACGAACGGGTGGCTGCGATTTTTGCGATGGCGTTTCCTACGCCTCCGGCTCCTACAAGAAGGATCCTCATTATTTTGTACCTATCAACTAGGCGTACTCCGTGGGGCAAATCGGGAGCTGTTAGTTACAGCCTACTCAGCGAACGCTTAGGTCGCTAGCAGGGTCATTGACCCAGTTGATAACTCCGGCCCACTCGCCAAAACCGTCGCTTAGCGAGAAGTGACGAGCGCCAGGAATAACCACGGTTGGCAATTCGAGAACCGAACCGAAAGTCTCCACAATGCCATTTGGCTGCCAAGGATCTTCATCCGATCCAATCAGTGTGGTGTCGGCCGCCGAACGCACTGCCGACCCAGCAGTTGCCAAATCTAGGATGAAGTCTGGAATGTCGATAAGCAGCGACGGATCCGCGGGAGCCACCAGCAAAACGCGTGAGACCAAGGCCGGCGCAAGGCCTTCAGAAGCTAATTTGAGCCAGGTCACGGCACCGAGCGAGTGGCCGATCACCACAACTTCTTCGCCAGTATTCGCCTCGGCAATCTGTGCCAATTCGTTGAGAGCAACCTCGGCCCAGTCGGCAAAACGAGGTTCATCTGGAGTGGGCAGTTGCGGGTAGTGCACCTGGTGTCCCTGACCTCGCAAAGCAGCCGCCGCGAGTCGCTGCCAACTACCTTCCGGCCTGCGATTAGTCCAGCCGTGAAGAATTAGTACCTGTTTTCCCATTTCTTCATTAAAGCGAAAACCCGCCCAGAATCTGAGCGGGTTTCCAAATGTTACAGAGATTACTTAAGGGTTACCTTTGCGCCAGCAGCTTCTAGAGCAGCCTTTGCCTTTTCAGCGGTTTCCTTGTTTGCGCCCTCAAGAACGGTTGCAGGTGCACCGTCAACAACAGCCTTGGCTTCGCCAAGACCTAGGTTGGTTAGTGCGCGAACTTCCTTGATAACTGCGATCTTCTGGTCGCCAGCAGCTTCTAGAACTACGTCGAACGAGTCCTTCTCTTCTGCAGCTTCGCCAGCAGCAGCAGGTGCTGCAGCAGCAACTGCAACAGGTGCAGCAGCGGTTACTTCGAATACTTCTTCGAACTTCTTAACGAAGTCTGAAAGCTCAATAAGGGTTAGTTCCTTGAAAGCTTCGATTAGCTGGTCATTGGTCAACTTGGCCATGATTTTCTCCTATTTTGGTTTGTGTTTATGAAGCGAGTGTTAGTTCGATGCTTCTTGCTTCTGACGCAAAGCGTCGACTGCGCGTGCAGCCTGAGCAAGTGGTGCCTGGAACATGTAAGCAGCCTGGAACATCGAAGCCTTGAATAGTCCAGCGGCCTTAGCCAATAGAACTTCGCGGGTCTCGAGGTCAGCAAGCTTCTTAACCTCTGCAGCGTCTAGGGCTACACCGTCCATGACGGCTGCCTTTACAACTAGTAGAGGGTTTGCCTTGGCAAAGTCACGGAAAGCCTTCGCAACGGTAACAACGTCACCGGATACGAATGCGAGTGCAGTTGGTCCGGCTAGCTGACCGTCAAATGCGGTCACCCCAGCGTTCTTAGCTGCAATCTTGATTAGCGTGTTCTTTGCCACGGCGTAGGTTGCGTTCCCACTGATTGAACGACGTAGCTCTTTGAGCTGCGACACAGTGAGTCCGCGGTACTCGGTTAGCAGTACGGCTGCAGAGTTCTGGAATAGACCAGTAAGTTCTGCAACTTTAGCTTCCTTGTTCGCCATGGCGCTCCTTGGATTGTTTATGTCGGTAGCCCCAAGCCCAATAAAAAAGCCCCATGCGTAAGCGCACGGAGCAAAAATTCAAATAAATGAAAAACTGTTCTACACACCTACGTTGGATGCCCTGTTACGGGGCCTTCGTTAGTTCTTCCTAAGAAGATCTAAAACCGACGGTCTTTGGCTTCCTCAATTCTAAGCGAAGACGACAATCAAAAGCAACCGGCAAAAAAGAAGCCCCCAACACCGAAGTGCCAGGGGCTTCTCTAAGAACTACTAGTCGCGTGCGTCACTTGTACGGCGACCTCTGCGGTCGCCGCCGGAGAATCCTCCACGACCACCGTTGCCACCCGAGCGACCGTAACCTGAACGGTCACCGCCACCGGAACGACCGCCTGAGCGACCGCCGCCGAAGCCACCGCGTCCGCCGCCTGAACGACCTTCACGGTCGCCACCGCGTCCACGACCCGAGTCACCGAAGTCGAGACCTCGAGGAGCTGGAGGTGGAGCAATCGGACCAGCAAGCTGCTCAAGCAACTCGCTCGAAGGACGAACTTCGGTAAACAACGAATCGCGATCTGCGCGGTTCAGAAGGTCTTCCATCTTGCGACGGCGGTTGCGTGGAATCAAAGTTGCCACGGTACCTTCCTTGCCAGCACGACCGGTACGACCCGAACGGTGAAGGTAAGTCTTGTATTCCTGTGGTGGATCTAGCTGAATCACTAGGGCCACGTCGTCAACGTGAATACCGCGAGCAGCAACGTCGGTTGCCACTAGCACGCGGCACTCGCCTGAGGTGAAGCGCTCAAGGTTGCGGTTTCGCTGGTTCTGGTTCAAGTCACCGTGCAAACGAGCTGCTGGAACACCGGCCGAAGTCAGAGACTCCGACAAACGCTCTGCGGTCATCTTGGTGCGAGTAAAGATAAGGCTCTTACCTTCACCCTGAACCAAACGTAGCAACACCTGTGAACGGTCTTCATCGTCGACGATTAGCACGCGGTGGGTGATGTTTGAGTGGTCTTCCTCTTCTTCAGGCACTTCGTAAACGAATGGTGCTGGGAGGAATTCATCAACAACCGACTGCACAGCCTTGTCCAAGGTAGCTGAGAACAGCAACTTTTGGCAGGTTGGGCTCACATTTGCCATGATGCGGCGTACTGGCTCGATAAAGCCAAGCTCGCTCATGTGGTCGGCTTCGTCAACGATCAAGGTTTCAACCTCAGAAAGGTCAACGATGCGCTGCGAGATTAGGTCTTCCAAACGTCCAGGAGTAGCAACCACGATGTCAACACCGCGGCTCATTGCGTTCTCCTGCTTGCGCTGTGGAACACCACCGTAAATACAGGTCGTGTAGAAACCTACTGCTTTGGCAATGCCATTCACAGTGCGGTCGATCTGGTCGGCCAACTCACGAGTTGGAGCCAAGATCAGCGCACGAGGCTTTCCAGCCTTGCGAGGAACTGAACCAACAGCAATTAGCTTCTCCACCATTGGAACGGTGAACGAAATGGTCTTGCCTGATCCGGTCTTTCCTCGGCCAAGCACGTCGACACCGGTCATTGCTGCCGGAATCGATGCTGCCTGAATTGGGAAAGGCTTCTCAGCACCCATGCCCTTTAGAGCAAAAAGAACCTTGTCGTGTAGACCCATCTCTTCGAAGGTGTCCATCACTGGAACGTCAACGGCCGAAACCATGCGCTCTAGAACCTTGTCTTCCTGGAAAGACTTCTTGTTCGAGTTGCCTGAACGTGCGCCAGCGAATGAACGCTCACGCGAGTTGTCGCGCTCTACGCGGTCTGGGCGACGACCATCACGGTCGGCACCAAACGAACGCGCTGGGCGGTCTGAACCAAAGTCACGACGCGGACGTGAGTCGCGGTCGCCGAATGAACGAGCCGGACGGTCATCACGTGAACCGAAATCACGACGCGGTGCGCGGTCGCCGTCAAATGAGCGAGCTGGACGTTCGCCATCGAAAGAACGAGCCGGACGGTCATCGCGTGAACCAAATTCACGACGAGGACCACGGTCGTCACGTGGCGGACGAGAATCGCGGTCGCCGAATGAACGGGCCGGACGATCTGATCCAAAATCACGACGCGGTGCGCGGTCGCCATCGAATGAACGAGCCGGACGGTCATCGCGTGAACCAAATTCACGACGAGGAGCACGGTCGTCACGTGGCGGACGAGAATCGCGGTCACCAAATGAACGAGCCGGAGCACCAGCTGAACCATGGCGTGGCTTGCGGTCGGTACGACCTTCTGGTGACCAATCGCGACCGTTGTCTGGGCGACCTCCACGCATTTCGCGGTCGCCGGTGCGACCTGCCGATGGGCGTGAGTCACGAGCTGGACGTGAGTCGCCTGATTTTTCAAAGAATGCTGGGCGCTTTCCTGCAGGAGCTGCGCCGTCGCGGTGTGGAGCACGGCCGCCTCGGCCATCTTCACGTGGTTTGCCCATTGCGCGAGCGTTCTTGCCCGGGCGTGCGTTTTTAGAGCCAAAATTTGGCATGATTTTCCTTTTCAGTTTTCTGTATGTGCGCTTTGTGGGGAGTAGCCACTAGGCGCTTCGGGTTAGTTGAAAGCGCTATACCCACACACGAGAACTGCGTTCGCAATACGGCGAACTCTCAAACGAAGGAAGACTGGCACCACTTGGTGGTGCTGCATGCAACTACTGTCGCAAAGTCTGCGACTTCTCCAAGGTTATCGTTTCGTTACCTAAAAACCTAGAACTATTTTCAAATGACAAAAAGTCAGACCCCATTCGTATCCTGAACCCTTGCCAAAAAGAAGGGAAAAATAATGTTTGACGAGTCTGGATTCGACTGGAAGAAAGCCACGCTGCCTTTATTTCTAGCCAGCGTTATCCTTACCCTCACCCAAATTCTCTCGGTCACCTGGTGTTCGGTGAATGGTGAGTACTACGGCTACTTTCTGATTGGAAATAATCTTCACGCCTGCGTTATCGACATGCCTGGCGACTGGTTCTTCCGTTACGGATCAATAATTTTTAGTGCAGCGGGAATGCTCACCCTGCTCTACGACGGCATCAAAGCCTTCAGAAACTGGACCGAAACCAGAAGTATCAACCTCAGCCGAGTCATCTTCGTGCTCAGCATGATCACCGTGACTGGCGAACTAGAACTCCTCGCCAACACCTTTCACCGCCAAGGTCAATACGAGGGAATCAAAACTTTCCTCTTTGACACCTGGTTCTACGTGTTTCCAGTTGCCCTGTTCCTGCTCATCGTTTCAGCACTCTCAATCAGCAAGAAAGTTGAACTGATCTTCAGCCTCAACAAACGCTAAAGCTATTCGGCCAACCCGCGAATCTTGAGCTCAGCATAAAGATCAGCATCTGAAGGCTCAACCAGGTGAACGCCATCGGCAAACACAATAACCGGAATGTTCTTGCGGCCGGCAATTTCCTCTGCCATGGCAGCCAGCTCAGCCGACTCCTCAACGTTTTGCTCCAAATACTCAACACCCAAGGTGTCCATGAGCTTCTTCGAGCGGCGGCAGTCGGAGCACCATTCGGCTCCGTAGTAAGTAACCTCAGACATCAGAATCCTTTCAATAAAGCAGAGTCAGAAATAGACAACACCCCATCGGCCCACGTAATTCCCTCCAGAGACGAAACCACGCAGGAAACATCGGCATCCACAACCCGAGGGCCAATACCAACCACCACCCCAACGCCCGCAGCACGAGCAGCAGTAACCCCAGCCACAGCATCCTCAAACACCACACACTGAGAAGGCAACAAACCAAGACGAGAGGCGCCTAACAGATAAGGATCCGGAGCCGGCTTTCCGTTCTCAACATCATCCCCACAAACAAACTCCGCGGGCACCGGCAACCCAGCCGCCCGAACCCGAGCCAGCCCCAACTCCCGCCCAGCCGAAGTGCAAATCGTCCAAGACCCAGCTGACAACGAAGACAACAAAGCCAAAGAGCCGGGCAGAGCAACCGTTGACCCAGCAGTACCAAGCTCTAAATCATTGATAAACGCGTAAGCCGAATCAAAATCGGCATCGGGCGCCCACATCCGAACCATATCTGACGCTCGAACCCCCGCAGTTCCTTGGCTATCCCAATCGATGTGCGGTGCATAAACAGAACACCATTCATTCCAAGCATCAATAGCAGCCTGGTGAGAATCCACCAGAACACCATCGTTATCGAAAAGCAATCCGCTTACTTGAAATTCCATGCAATAAGCCTAATGATTAAGAAAAGACCGATTGGGGGATCGAATGTCTGAAGTAAAGCAGAACAATTCAGCGAAGTGGATTTGGCTTTCAGTTGCCGCTTTAGCAAGCATCATGGTTGTTCTCGTAGCTCAAGCAATAAGTGGCTTCGTTGCCGGCGTCAATGCTCTTGGGGATGCCGCAGCAGGAACAGCGGAGTCAATCTTTCCGCTCAGGAAAAACAACTGATGTCTAGAAACCGCACTTTTGCAGCCGCGGCAATCGTGGCACTTTGCCTCACACTCAGTGGATGCGTGAATCCTTTAGACACTTTGAAATTTGATTCGGCGCTCGCGCAACTTCGAGAGCTTCCGGTGGAAGGTTTTGAAGAAACAGGATCACGGAAGCCAACGTGCGGCATCGATTACTGCGAGCCAAACCCTGCCTACACCTTCACAAGTACCGGCACCGATGATTCCTGGCCGGTCTTTTGTCAGAAAATGATCAAATGGGTGGTCGAATCCGGGGGTGACTCTTGGCTAGCCGGAGATGACTTTATTGCTCTGCCAATTAAAGGCTACGAAGATGCGGCCCAATTCTCATGCGTTGGCAGAAACACAAGTTTTGTTGGTTCAAAAGACGGCATTCGATGGTGGGTTGTTGGCGGACCAGACTCCTACGAACTTTCTACAGTGATGAGCAAAGGTGACTATGGCAGCGGGGTTGTCGACGATCGCATGCTTCCCCACACCTGGGACGAAGGAATAGCCTTACTTCTCGACGGCACGAAACTAACTATGGAAATACTTTCGGCAATCGAAACCTATCGAACCGAAAACCCCAGTGAAGACCCGACGTCTGTAAAGACTATCGAGAAGGCCCTAAATGGAGTTGACTTCGAACCAAAAGATCACGTCATCACGGACGAAAACGGGAAAGCGCACTACATATACATCCCTGCCGATGGCGTTTACATGGAGCGATGCCTGAACATCACACCCTATGACCCCGAATATTTCGGAGCCCCAAACCCAAAGACGGGCTTTTTGGCCAATTCGAATGACCCGACCGGACCAAGACCAGACCAGTTCGGCTACGTCACCTCGGGGCCTTGTCAGTAGCTTGCGTTAAGAGTTAGTAACTGCTTTGTTACGAGAAGTGATAACCAAGTAGATGGCCACTTCAACCAAAACCAATAGCAGGAACGCTGGGACCATTTTTCCAAACCACCAGTCGGCATTCATGGGTGCGAAGTCATAAACGCAGGAAGGACGAGTCTCACCGCAATAGGCGTTTGATTTCAACTGCGCAACAGCATCAAGAGCTGCCGTAAACGACATCACTGAAACTGCGCCGGCAAAGACCAGAGAAAGCACGTAGTTCAGAGTCACTGCTCCCGCAGCTCCAGCAACACGAGGAGCTCGCACCACAGGCTTAGCCGATCGCGCTTTCGCAGCCGAGCGGGTTCCCAGAACAATCGAGGAACCGATAATCAACTGAATGACCACCCAGCTCCAGTTCTCCAATTTCTGACCCTGAACGTCATACACAATTAGCCCAACGATAACCGCCAAGGCGGTGCCCAGAATAGGTAGCGCATACCCAATAGCCAGAGCCTTCTGTGTTTCCGACATCCCCTTACCCTCGGCTTCGGCAACCGCGGAAGTCTTCCTATAAAGGGTCGACTGCAGCAGCAGGAACACTTCCAAACCGGCGGCCAAAATAATTGGTAGATAGGTGCCCAGGAAACGACCCAGAGGGGTTGGCTCGCCAGCAATCGAATAAGTATTGAACGAGCTCATAAAGGTAGCCAAGGCGAAAATAGCCACAAAAACCATGCTGATAATGATCAACAAACCTGCGTATCGATACTCGGCGCGAATTAGAGGAGTTTCCCCGGCAGCGTGAGCAGCATCCGCTCGCTTGAAAGCCCACAAGCACAACAGCGAACCAAGAGTTAAACCCGCGAGAACGGTGTAGGTCGAAGCCTTAACCTCTGGTGTAGAACCATAGTCGAACGGCAGATCCAAAACCGAAGCGAGAACCATCCCCAGCCAAGCGACCATAACTCCCACGAGTGGAAGAACGATGTTGATACGTATTTTCTTTTCCATACCTTCAGACTACGCCCGATAAACTTGCCCGCATGATAGAAAGTTCGGGGGAACGCTTGCCTAAGCCAAAGCGCATCAACAGAATCCTTTGGACCGCTTCAGCAATCGGCGCCACGGTCTTCGCTATTTCGTTCTTTTGGCACCAATCAAAAGCCGGACTAGGAGACTTCTGGGGCTGGAACCCAATCGCTGAGATCGTCTTTCAACTCGTAATCTTTCTAAGCGCCTGGATAACTCAAGGGACTCTATTCACCTTGTTCATCCTGAAGTTAGTCAAAATAAACCAAGCCAAACCAATCCAAGAGTTCAACAAGATCAACAAATACCGTTCTATTCGCAAGCTAACTCTCTGGATTGCCGCCATCCCAGGCATAGTGCTTTCCCCGCTATTGATAACGCTGGCGGGAACAACACTCTTCAAGAACTTAGGCATGATCTTGTGGTCTTTTGCTGGATTCAGCTTCATCGGATTAATCCCAGGCGCCATGGCCATGGTCGCCCTGTTGGTTTTAGCTGCACTCAAGGCATTCAAGAAACCAGTTGATCCAACATCCCCAATACCGAAGAGCCAGCTAACTCAGATCATCCTCGCCGGCATCACCACAGCACTTCCAACCGTCGCGTTTCTAGTTATTTGGCTAAATGCATTCGACGAATGCGAAACAGACTGTTTCATCTTCAACGAACCAATCTTGATTCCCCTCGCCATCACCTACCTAGCCCTCTGGCTAGTCCAGGCAATCATCTGGCTAAGGAACCGAAATAAACTAGACAAATGATCATCGTTATTGGCGAAGCCCTAATCGACCTAATTCAAGACCGTGAAAACAACGACGAATACAAAGCCGTTGTTGGTGGAGCCAACGCTAACGTTGCCATTGCCCTAGCCAGACTAGAAGCCCCTCACACCTTCCTCGCCCGCATCTCCACCGATTCCTTCGGCCAGCAGATCACCAAGAAACTAAACGACAACAACGTCAACACAAACCACAAAGTAGTAACCGACGAACCAACCACCCTCGCAGTTGTCTCAATCAACTCCCAGGGTTCCCCTTCTTACTCCTTCTATGTCAATGGCACCGCCGACTGGGGCTGGACACCAGCAGAACTCCCTCAACTAGAAGCCCAAGCCATCCAATTCGGCTGCCTCACCATGGCCATGGAACCAGGCAACCTGGTCATTGAAGAATGGGCCAAAGCACAAAGCCATAACACCACCATTTCTCACGACATCAACATGCGACCAGCCCTCGGCTTCGACCAAGCCAAAGAACTAGCCAGAGTAAAAAGAGTAAACAGCTTCAGTCACATCATCAAAGCCTCCGACGAAGACCTCGAATGGCTCGACCCAACCAGAACCCCAAACGAAACCGCCAAAGAATGGTCAAAGGACAAACTCGTTCTCATCACCAAGGGTTCTGAAGGCGTCGACGTCTACAAAGACGGAAACCTACTCTTCAACGTTCCATCAAGAAAGATCAACGTAGTCGACACCGTAGGAGCCGGCGACACCTTCACCGCCAACCTCCTAGCCCAACTCCTAGAGAACAACCACCTCGGAGAAAACCCCACAAACAAGCTAATGAACATCCCACACGAAGACCTACACACCTACGTCCACATCGCCGGCATCGCAGCAAGCATCAACTGTGAGCGGGCTGGGGCGGAGCCTCCTACGAAGGCAGAACTTTCGACGTCGCTCTAGGTTTGCTGTTAGTCCTCTTCAGGAACTGAGGCAATCCTGAAGGCAATTTGGAATTGAGTTGCTGTTATTTGCAAGTCATCACTCAGCAGAGGTGCCGAGAAATTTGCATCGAAAATTGCCTGGCTGAGTGCAACAGCATTCCATAGATATGGCTTTGTGGTCCCATTCCCTACAACTAGCACCAGTTCCCATTGCGGATCGCTTATTGCCTTTGCAATCTCGTTTTTAGAAATGAATATGGAACAATTCCCCTGACCGGCTCCAACACTTTTTACTTCGATATGTTTCTCGCTACCGTCTTCTGAGAAACTCAGGACATCATATCCTGCGCTATCGTCCACAAGGGAAACCTGCGAAACGCGCTCCGAGAGATCGACCCTGCCAATGGAATTTAGATATGCCTTTTCACTTTCCAAAACATACGCTTCAGCCCGCAGTCCAGAGATCGCTTGATTTTGAGCCTTCGCGACGTAGTCTATTTTTCTAGGTTTCCTGCCGCCAGCGGGCACTTTTGGCGCACTTTTAGTTGCAGCCTCAAGTAATACCTCTTTGTAGACCAAAACTACGTTTTTGGGTTCTAAGTCGACCTCTCCGGGTGCAAATTCAGACTCTTCCTCTAGAAAAGTTGCGTAATCCCCATGGCCAATTGATCGAGCCTGCTGGAACAACTCGAGGTAGTTCACTGCTTTCTCATCTGTCACTGTAAGCGTGAGGCTGTTATCGCCATTTCGGGCAAGCAGTGAATGCGCCGCTAAGGCTCGATGTAACCTGCGCGCCTGATTCTCTAGATCTTGACTTCCGCTCCGTAGTTCTGTGTCGACTATAACTTGATCTCGCTGTGTTGGAGTAAGCGCACGGAAATCTTCTATCAATTGAACTGCTTTTGTAATTTCAGATTCGTCTTGGACCCACATAACAATTGCCAAGTATTCTTGCCACGAGATTTCTTGAATTTCGAGAAGAACTCTGATCAGGACTTCGAATGGGTAAACATCAATCTTTAATCTAGGATTTGTCGGATTTTGGAGCCAAATTTTGGCAATCTGCATGTCAAGAATGCGCTGTTGCTCCTCAGGGAATGCGCTGACCAGCGCCTCGCCAGCGGAAGTTCGAACGATTTTTTCTCCGCTTTTCTTCAAAAGCCCAAGATATCTGTAAGTCATTACATTTCGAACAGTCAGGTTATTTCGGTCAATAAGGGTATGCAACACATCCCCGAGACTGTTTGCTTTTAGTTGGCTCGCGAGCGCCCAGAAATACTTCAAAATCGTTTGATCGCTAGACAAGAATTGGAAACTTTCCACTTCATTCGGATTACTTAGCTCAGTAGTCACTCTATTTTCCCCCTTGTTAACATTTCGTAAACGCTTGCTGCCAGTGCAGCTGACATAAATGGAGAGACCGCATTTCCAACCTGCTTGTATTGTTCCATTTTGGAACCACAGAATTCAAAATTGTCGGGGAATCCTTGAATGCGGGCACCTTCTCGAACAGTTAGCGTTCTATTTTCGGTTGGGTGAGTGACATAACCAACGCTCGGCGTATCAAATCGAGTCGTTAGAGTTCGAGCAGGAAGGTTTGGGTCGAGCCGTCCATACGCGCCGGAATGCACAGACTTTGTCTGCAATTCTGGGGGAAGACTAGTCCAGTTTTCCCCGGGCTTAATTCGGGAAACTCTCTCGAGTGCTTTGCCGGTTAGAAATCTAGGGTCGTGGTTCAATTCAGGTAAACCTGAGAGCACAGAGCTCACCGGTAACCAGCTTTCCTTATCGAACTGTGGTGTCGGAAATTCGTTTTCAACACCGATGCGATTTGCGAGAATGATGGTCCGGATTCGCACTTGTGGTGCACCATAATCTGCAGCATTTAGGTATTTCCAATCAACGAGGTACCCTAAATTCTCAAGTGAATTTTTGATTTCCGACATCACCCTGCCCTCGAGCATGGATGTTATCCCACGTACATTCTCAATTAGTACAACTTTTGGTTTCACATCTGCCACGAATCTAAGAAAATGCCTAAATAGATAAACTCTGTCGTCAATCTGATCTTTTTGAGAAGTTCTAATTCTTCGTCCAGCCATTGAGAAAGCCTGGCAAGGAACGCCACCCATAATTACATCAATACCTGAAAGATCGATTCCAGCGCTTGCGACTTTTGATACGTCCAGATCTTCAATTCCACCTTCAAAAAAGGGCACGCCGGGGTGATTTAAGCGGAAAGTTTGACTTGCGGATTTATCAAAATCATTCGCAAATATCAACTCGGCTCCGAGCTTCACAAAACCGAGCGACAGGCCGCCCACTCCGGCAAAAAAATCAATTATTTTCAAAATCATCCTTCAAAGACCAGCCAGACCTTCCGTCAGTCAATGCCGCTTGCTTGTTGTAATCGCAATATTTAGAAACTTCTTTGTCGATGTCCAAGTCCTTACCTGTGGCATCTTCAAAAGCCATCGCTCCGACGAGGTTTGGAATAAGGGCAACGTACAATTCCGCTGAAGAAACAAGACCTTTCTTCTTCAGGAGTTGAAGGATGGTTTTTCTAACAACTTCAGAGCCATTGGTCGTTTTCACATGATCTGGTGAGGCTTCAGACGGCTTGTACGTATAAACAAAATCTCCATGGAGTGTATTTTGGTGATTGATTCCCTGAGTACCAGAACGGACCGCCTGGTCAATCCATTCGACTCGAACGAGTTCAAAGCCTGAAACGTCAATTGCCTGGATCAAAGGTTTCCAATACTTCATGTGTCGATTGTTAAAAGTGACGATTAGTTTTCCATCGGAGCGGATAACTCTTCGCATCTCCTTAAAGGACTCAAGTAGTCGCTGAGCATAGTCGACTACCCCTTTGCCCCGTGTCGAATCGATTATGACTTCGGATTCATAGGCCACATCAGGGTCAAACCATGCATTCCAAAACATCGATAAACCGAGATAGGCAATGCTGTCTCCATAAGGAGGATCAGCGATTATCAATTTAACGGATTGAGACTTTACTTGTTGCATTTGACTCGATGATTGGGTGTGAGTAGCGAACTCTGCACCAGAGCGTAATCCATTCATTTCTTGAATACCGGCCGAAATCTTATTCAACCGCCCGAGGAACGAAGTAGTGACATCTTTCTCGGTGTGGACTTTTGGGACCCAGAATTTGCTGATCTGCCAACCGGACTTGCCAGTAACCTGAAGCGGATCTGCTGGGATCATGCTGCTGACATTTGGCAGCATCGATGTGAAGGTAATTCGCAACGCATCTCGAACATGCTCGTTAGCGACCTGATCAATTTGATAACTCAAGTAGGCAATTTGCGCCAAATTTCGACTTGAAAAAAGCCCTTTCAGCGTTTTGACTCCACTTCGGCGAACAAAAGAAAATAGCTCGGGATCAGGAATTGGAAATGTTCCAGATCCCTGGCCACTCGCTAATATTTTCTCCGCCTGTTGAACTTTCTTTAAATCCGAATTTCTGGCATCAAACTTGACAAGTCCGTGTTTTTCGCAAGTCACCTTTATGCGCGTCAGGGATGAATTTTCCCACACAGCATTGTTGTATTTAGCCGGTTTTCTGCATTCCGGGCAAACAGTCCAAGATAAATCGACTAAATCTTGAGGCATGTTGGAGATGATCTCCCGACCAATTTTCTCAAGCTGATTGGTGTCAACTTCCGTAAGAGTAACGCGCGTGATCAGCGACGAAATAGGGTTCAAATCGTATCCGATGCCGATTCGATTGGCCTTATGTGCCTCGATAACCGAAACGCCGCTGCCCAAATATGGGTCCAAGACTATGTCTCCGGGTTCAGTATTTTTGAGAATCAAGTGTTCAATTAGGTTGTGCGCTTTGCGACCCCAGTACTTATGCATCAAATAATGCCTGGGGTGCGTTGAACTTTTGAAATCGATTTCCGACATGTGTCCCTCCAGATTAAGGCACTTTGCTCGAATTGTCCCTTACCTAGGGCACACTCGTTTTTTTTGAAACACAGGAATTTTTTAGCACAAAGCTAGGACAACGCTTGAAAGACCGAATGACATCACTAAGTTACATGTGAAGATTTTTTCATAGGTTTCTTTACCAACTACCTAACCGGCCACTGAAACCCGCCAAACCTTGATGGCATGTGAGGTTCTCTTACGAGGATGGCTTCGCCGCCTGGGCCTCCTACTGGTTGTCTGCCTTTGTTGCAGGGGGTGCAGCCGAGTCGCTTTAGGAAGATGGTTCTAGTTGTTGACCAGATAGCTGCGGCGTGGATGGCTGCAGAGCCGTAAGGCCCTCCGATCATTTTGCACTTGCTGTTGTCTTCGGCTGGGTATCTGGCAGGGCATTTGAAAGTGGTTAGTTCTTTTGAAGTGATGTTGGTGATGACCAGGAGCTTCTTGTCTAGGTCCATGAAATTGGCGTTTCTAGTGAGGCGAATGAGTGCTTCATTGCCGCGTAGTTGAACGAATGCCAGTTGGCCGAAGTCGGTGGCAAGCTGTTCAGCTTGTTCGATTTCGATGTTGTTTACCAGATAGGAATCTTCAAGCCAGCGCCAGTTGGATGCCAGGGTGACTATTGGTTCGAAGTTTAACTTTTGGTTGGTTAGGTTTGCTTTGAGTTTCTCGTTGTGGTTGAGGTTCTCTGATTCAGAGGTTGGTTTGCCGAAAGGATTCCAAGCGGTGATGATGAAGCCGTTGATGTTGGTGTTCTGGTCTGGTTCATCGGTTTGCTTGATCTCGAGATCGCCGAACCGGTATTGCTGGTGGTAGTAGCTGGCGATAAGAGTCTCTTGCGCAGGTTCGCGTCTGGTTCGGTTTGGTCCGTGATAAGGCATCGACCAATCGGTGATGTCTTTCTGGTTCTTAGTGTTTTTGGCCTTCTCGAGACCTGCCGGTGATGTGTATTCTTCGGACATGAAAAATGCCCCTTTCTTGGGGCATTAGCCCCATCTATGTTTGCTCTGGTGAGCCCTATCTTTTGTTCCCTTATGCACCGATGCCGATGGGGGCCGGTTGCTGTGGCAGGGGAAGGGATCCTGATCTGCCTCTTGATAGTTGTTTCTATTTAGTTGTGTTTTTATCTTAAGTGGTTTGGGTGACTTTTAGTTCTTCTCTTCTTGCTGCTTCGCGATTTCTGCTCTGACATCGTCCATGTTGAGATCTTTGGTGGCTTGGATAACTTCTTCTAGTTGGGCTGGTGGTAGTGCTCCGGCTTGGGAGAACAGGAGGATGCCTTCGCGGAAGATCATGAGAGTTGGGATGGAGGTGATGTTGGCCATCTGGCTAAGCTCTTGGTTGGCTTCGGTGTCGATCTTGGCGAAGACTACGTCTTGGTGTTCGTCGCTTTTCTTTTCGAAGGTTGGGGCGAATGCTTTGCAAGGGCCACACCAGTCGGCCCACCAGTCGAGGATGACCATGTTGTTTTCTTGGATGGTCTGCTGGAAGTTGTCGAGGGTGATGTTCACTGTTGCCATCCTTAAAGTTTAGGCGGGTCGGGAAATAAATGTCAGGGGGAAGGTGTTGAATGTGTTTCTGCGCTACATCCTGGGAGGTCAAATATGAGCGATTTCGAGTTCGAAGAGGGTCCGTCACACGAAGAAATCTGGAAGAAGATTTCGTCGGAGAACGTGAATGAAAAGCTAGAGGGTCTGATTGAGGCTGCCTCGGAGAAGGCTAATACTGAGCAGGATCCTGAAGGTGCGCTGGCTTATTTGGAAGCGGCTCGCGATTTGGTGGTGGAGTCGGATGACCCAACCGGCATGGCTCACATTTACTTGCTTCTGGGATTGACCCACTGGCGTTTGGATAACTACGCTGCTGCGGCTTCGGCTTATGAGCTGGCGGCTGATGCTGCTCAGCGTGGTCTGAAGAGTGAGATGGAGGTCGACATGTTGGTGTCGGCTGGTCGTTGTTATCGCCGAATGCGCGATTTTGATTCGATGCGTCGCAACTTTGAGTTGGCCGTGAAGCTGGCGGTTGAGTGTGATCACAACTACCGTGCTTCGTTGAAGGCTGAGTTTGGTCGTTACCTTCGCAAGATGGGTGACCTCGGTGCTGCTCGGGTTTTACTGGAGGAGGCCTATGCTGATGAGCCATCTGGGCCGGCTGCTCGGGCTGCTTCTGAATTGGTTCGGGTGTTGTTGGCTTCTGGGGATAAGGCTGGGGCTTTGGAGAAGGCGCAGGAGGCTTTTGCTTCGTCGAGTTATATGAATGATCCTCGGGGGATGAATTCGTCGCAGTATGTTTTGGCCCAGGCCATGCTTGCTAATGGCGATGCTCTGGGAGCTATGAAGGAGCTCGATGCACTTCGTGGTCGCCAGATGTTTGCGAAGGTGAAGCACAAGGTTCGGGTTGATGTGCTTTATGCGGAGGCTCTGATGCGCACGGAGGATTGGGCTGGTGCCTTGCCGCTGTTCTCGAAGGCTCTGCCGATGCTTCGCCGTGAGAAGTTGTTTGTTGATTTGGGGAAGGCGTTGGGTCTTCGTGCTGAGTGTCAGACGGTTTTGGGAACGTCGGCTGATGTTGCTAACGATTTGCTGGCTGCGGTTGAGGCTTTTTCGCAGGGTGATGATTTGGGCGAGATGTGCTCAGCGCTTCTTGCTTTGGCTGAGCTTTCTACCCAGGCTGGCGATTGGGAGTTGGCTGGGGTTTATGCGCTTCGCGTGGTTGATCAGGTACTGATGTCGTTTACGCCTGCCTATGAGAAGGCGTTGGGGATTTACGCGGTTTCTCTGGCTAAGGCTGGGGATGTTGCCGGGGCTGGTTCGGTTGTTTCACGGTTGGGTGATGTCAAGGGTCTTTCTGGTGTTGCTTTGGCACACTCGTTGCACGCTTCGGCGCTTCTTGCTTCCGGGGTTCGTTCGAAGAACTTGGCGGCCAAGGCAGTGAAAGAGTATTTGTTGGCCGACTACGGATGGATGGCTGCTGGGCTTGCTGGGTTGATGTAGTTCGGTTCTTTTGACTTTTGGGTCTTGGGGTTTTCCACAGATTGAAATAGTCTGGCTGTATTACATGTAATACAGGAGAAACTTATGGCTATGTTAACTTTGCGAATTTCTGAAGACCTCAATTGGCGTCTTGGAAAAATGGCCGAGAAGACTGGCCGGACAAAGACCTATTTTGTGAAGAAACTCATCGAAGAGGGACTCGAAGCAATGGAGGAAGAGGTATTGCTAGAGATCCTCTGGAAAGAATATGTTGCTGAGGGCGGCCGAGAAATTGGACCGGGTGTACCCCACGAGATATTTATGAGGCAGCTTGACAAAAGAGACATGGAGAATCGTTTGGCTAAAGCCAGCAAGACGAGAACTAAACAAACTGGATCCGAAGCAGCGAAAACTGATTGAAGCTTATGTCGACGGTTTGCGTGAACTCGAGAGCCCTCTAATTCGGGCCAAACGTCTGACCGGGGATTGGTCTGGTTGCTGGCGTTTTGAAGTTGGTAAATACCGTCTCATTTGTGAAGTTTTCGATGACGTTCTACTTATTGAAATTTTTAAGGTCGCAAAGCGCGACAAGGTTTACGACTAAAGCGGGATAACCTTCAGCGTAGAGAGAGTTGGGTCGGCCACGAACTTGATGGTTTGGCCTAAGCTCCGCGCTTTGAAAAGTGCATCGAGTGCTGGCTGGGTGATGCGCTCTCCGGGGCTGAGCACTGGAACGCCCGGAGGGTAAGGGCAAACCATTTCGGCACAGATGCGGCCAACAGAATCTTCAGCTTTAACGACTTCGTATCTGGAGAAGAAGGCTTCTCTTGGGGTGACGACAACTTCTGGTTCGATGCTGAAGGCTGCAGAGATTTCGATAGGTCGTGGGGTTTTGGTTTGGGAGCCGACGCTCTCAATGATTTTGTCGACTAGTTCATTGATGCGCTCGGGGGTGTCGGCGAACGTGATCATTGGGATCACGATGTCGCGGTTGGCCATCTCAACGTCGATGTTGGCTTTCAGGAGGTCTTGTTCAACGATGTTGCCGTCGGCTCCGCACTTCTGGAACAGGATGACCATCTTGAGTGGGTCGATGTATTGGCCGTCGATTACGTCGATGCCATGCTCTTTGAGCTTCTTGCGGCCCTCGTTGGTGGCGTTGATGACTGGGCCGATTAGTTCGCGGCCATGACGCTTTAGCAGAGCCCTTGCGGCATCGATGCTGGCCAGGATACGGCCAGACATGCTTGTGGTTTGGGTGGCGTCGAACATCTTGTTCAGGCGAGGGAGATCCACGTACTTGGAGTTTGCTAACAGGATGCTGGCTTGGCTATAGCTGGGGAGAGTCTTGTGGGCGCTGGTTACTACGATGTCGGCGCCTTCGGCGAGCGGGTGGTTTGGCAGTTTTTCGTGGAAGCCGAAGTGGGCTGCCCAAGCTGCGTCGACTACCAGTGGAATGCCGTGGTTGTGGGCAACCTCGGCCAGCCTTGGGATGTTGCTCATCGTGCCAACGTAGCTTGGTTCACCGATGAGAACGGCCTTGGCATCTGGGTGTTCTTCAAGAGCCTTCCTGAGTGTTTTGCTTGGGAGATACTCCGGAAGGCCAGTTTCAGGATTGATGACTGGCTTCACCCAGATTGGGGTAACGCCGGCATAAACGAGGCCGACCGCCAGGCTCTTGTGAAGAGTGCGGGAGATGATCACCTTGTCGCCAGGGCCGGCCACCGCCATGACGGCTGCGTGGTTGGAACCGCTCGAGCCGTTTACTCCGAAGCGGCAGAAGTCGGCGCCCCAAAGATCTGCGGCTAACTGTTCTGCGTGGGTGACTAGGCTCGGGGAAATGCGGTTGGTGTGGTTACCAGGAAGAACTGGGATGTCTCCGTCGACGACGGGTCCGGTTAGATCGAGACGCCCCTTGTGGCCAGGGATCTGGAACCAAGAACGATCGGTTTCCATGTCGCGAATCCAGGCATCAAGAAGCGGGGCATCATTTCTCAGACCCATTGGATCTTTAGGGTCGAGAAGAGTTGCTGCTCCGATAACGTGGTTCACAGTGTCCTTTGCTTGGGGATGAAGAAAGGACCGGGGTTTTAGCCCGATCCTTTCTTCAATTGTTTTAAAACTTTAGAACGAGTTGGTGTCTAGAGGAATACCAGGACCGAAGGTGGTCGCGATGGCAGCCTTTAGAACGTACTTGCCCTTTGAGCTCGAAGGCTTCAAACGCATAACCTCTTCAAGAGCGGTGTTTAGGTTCTCAGCCAACTTCTCAGCGGTGAACGAAGCCTTACCAACGATGAAGTGCAGGTTAGCCTGCTTGTCAACGCGGAATTCAATCTTTCCACCCTTGATGTCAGTCACTGCTTTAGCGGTGTCTGGGGTTACGGTACCGGTCTTAGGGTTTGGCATTAGGTTACGAGGACCTAGAACCTTACCCAAGCGACCAACCTTACCCATTAGGTCTGGGGTTGCAACTGCTGAGTCGAAGTCGGTCCAGCCGGCAGCTACCTTCTCGATCAGCTCGTCGCCGCCAACCTCGTCTGCGCCAGCAGCACGAGCTGCATCAGCAGCTGCACCGGTAGCGAACACGATAACGCGTGCGGTCTTACCAGTTCCATTTGGAAGCGAAACGGTTCCACGGATCATCTGGTCTGCTTTGCGAGGGTCTACGCCAAGCTTGATTGCAACCTCGATGGTTGAATCGAACTTCGCTGAGCCAGTCTCGCGAACTAATGCAACAGCTTCTTCTGGAGTGTAGAACTTACCCTCTTCGATCTTTGCTGCTGCGGCCTCATAGGCCTTACTGCGCTTTGCCATTCTGTTGTTCCTTTCGGTCACAGTAGTGGTCTAACGAACCGCGCCCGGTTCTCCCACGACTATTGCTTTTTGTTTTGCGTAAGTTTTTTGAAGCTTAGGCTTCGGTGGTGATTCCCATTGAGCGGGCGGTACCAGCGATGATCTTGGCCGCTGCGTCAACGTCGTTGGCGTTTAGGTCGGTCATCTTCTGCTCAGCGATCTTGTAAAGAGCGTCCTTGCTTAGGTGTGCAACCTTCACGGTGTGAGGGGTGCCTGAACCCTTAGCAACTCCGGCAGCCTTCTTGATTAGCTCAGCTGCTGGTGGGGTCTTTAGAACGAAGGTGAAGCTACGGTCTTCGTAAACGGTGATCTCAACCGGTACGACGTTGCCACGCTGGTCGGCGGTGGCGTTGTTGTAGGCGGTGCAGAACTCCATGATGTTTACACCGTGCTGACCTAGCGCAGGTCCGATAGGTGGAGCTGGGTTAGCAGCGCCCGCCTGGATCTGAAGCTTGATCATGCCGGTGATCTTTTTCTTCGGTGCCATTATGTTTTCCTTTTACTTTGGTTTATGAAACTTGTTTTGAAACTTAGTTGAGTGGGCCAACCTGCTCGAAGCCGAGCTCGACCGGAGTCTCACGCTCGAACAGCGAAACCAGAACGGTTAGCTTGTTGCTCTCAGGCTTGATCTCCGAGATGGTTCCAGGAAGACCTGCGAATGAACCGTCGCGAATCATGATGCTCTCGCCAACCTTGAAGTCGGTGGTGATTGGAACAGCCTTCGACTTGCCCTTAACAGCAACGCTGCCCTTCTGAGCTGCCTTCGCGGCAACATCTTCAGGAAGCTCGAATAGCCACTTCTTCAACATGTCGAACGCTTCGCGTGGGCGAAGTGGGCTCGGGTTGTCGGAGTTGCCAACAAAACCGGTGACGGCTGGAGTGTGACGGATTAGGTCCCAGGTTTCTTCGGTCATGTCCATGCGAACCACTACGTAACCTGGAACGCGAACACGGGTAACCAGCTTGCGCTGACCGTTCTTGATCTCAACTACGTCTTCTAGTGGAACTTCGATCTGGTAAACGTCGTCGCCACCAGGCTGAGAAAGCTTGCGGTTCTCAACGTTCTGCTTTACGCGCTTCTCGTAGCCGGCGTATGAGTGGATGATGTACCACTTACCTGGCTGCGACTTGAAGTCGGCGAAGAACTGGTCGTATGGGTCGTCGGAAACTACAGCGGCTGGTGCCTCGGCAACTTCGATAACTTCATCAGCAGCAACTGGCTCGTCGGCTAGTTCTTCATCAGAACCTTCGATGTGCAGTGCTGCTTCTTCGGCAGGAATTTCGTCTTCGATAAGGTCTGCTACCTCTTCGGCCTGCGCCTCGTCGGCCGAAAGCTCTAGCTCATCGGCTAGTGCGTCCTGGGCCGAGTTCAACTCGTCCTCGTGCTCAATCTCAGTCATGCGACTTCCTTACTTACTAAAAACTATTTGGTGGTGGTTGGGCTAAAGCCCCAAACAACTAGAGCTGCGAAAGCCCAGTCGAAAAGAACAATGATCATCATCACAACGATGACGAAGCCGAGCACCACGAAGGTGTAGTTGCGAAGTTCAGCCCAAGTTGGACGGGTGACCTTCTTCAGTTCACCTAGTACCTGGCGAATGAAAAGGATGATGCGAGCAATCGGCCCGCGAGCGCGCTTGCGATCGGCCTTGGCCTTCTCTACGAGGTCTTCACCAGACTTCTCGTTCTCATCAGTCATAAGACTTTCCTTCTTCTAATGCCTTGCGGCTGCAGGGCGGACAGGACTCGAACCTGCAACCTGCGGTTTTGGAGACCGCTGCTCTACCAATTGAGCCACCGCCCTAAGGCGCTAACAACCTAACCAAAAATGGGCGCACTTCTAGATTGAATCTATTTGTGATTAAATTTGCCAGATTGGCGAAGTTGTCAACTTACTCACGCAAGTTTACCTGCCTGAACTCCTAAAAAGCAAAGCGGTTTTGGATTGTAGGCTTGAAGGCATGAGCGAACGCATCTCGAAGAAAATTGCTGCCATTGCCGAATCGGCTACCTTGAAGGTTGATGCCAAGGCTAAGTCTTTGCAGGCAGCAGGTCGTCCGGTTATTTCTTACGCGGCGGGTGAGCCAGACTTCCCTACTCCAGCACACATCGTTGATGCTGCTGCGATTGCGGTTCGTGACCCAAAGAACCACCGCTACACCCCGGCGATTGGTTTGCCAGAGCTTCGTGAGGCGATTGTGGCTAAGACTTTGGCCGACTCGGGAACTGCTTATCCGGCTTCGCAAGTGGTTGTGACCAACGGTGGCAAGCAGGCGGTTTACCAGGCGTTCCAGGCGATCGTGAACGAGGGCGACGAAGTTTTGCTTCCTGCTCCCTACTGGACCACTTACCCTGAGGCGATTGCCTTGGCCGGTGGTGTGACCGTTGAGGTTTTCGCTGGTGCCGACCAGAACTACAAGGTGACCGATGAGCAGCTTGAGGCGGCTCGCACACCTAAGACTAAGGCTCTACTGTTTTGCTCACCTTCGAACCCAACCGGTTCGGTTTACACGCGCTCAGAGGTTGAAGCGATTGGTAAGTGGGCTTTGGCGCATGGCGTTTGGATCATCTCCGACGAGATTTACCAGAACTTGGTTTATGACGGCATCAAGGCTTACTCGGTTACCGAGGTTGTGCCAGAGCTTATCGACACCACGATTTTGGTGAACGGTGTTGCCAAGAGTTTTGCCATGACCGGTTGGCGTTTGGGTTGGATGGTTGGTCCTGCCGACGCCATGAAGGCGGCCGCTAACCTGCAGAGCCACCTAACCTCGAACGTTTCGAACATCTCCCAGCGCGCTGCGATTGCAGCCCTTACCGGGCCGCAAGAAGAAGTTCAGGCGATGTTGGTGGCATTCGACCGTCGTCGTAAGTTGGCGGTTAGTGAACTCAACAAGATTCCTGGCTGGGTTGCCCCAATGCCTGAAGGCGCTTTCTATGTTTACTCCGACGTTCGCGGGCTTTTGGGTCGCGAGTGGGGCGGCAAGATGATCAACACTTCGCTGGAACTCTGTGACTACATTTTGGACACTGCCGAAGTGGCATTGGTTCCTGGTGAGGCGTTCGGACCTTCAGGTTACGTTCGTATGAGTTACGCGCTTGGCGACGAGGCAATTCTCGAAGGCATTCAGCGCCTGCAGAAGCTTTTTAGCTAACGGTTAGTAAAGACTTCACCGAAGCGTTCACAACGTCGTTCCAGTCTTGGGAATCGACGTGCTCGTTCTTACTCGCAACATCATCGATCACGCGACCGAGCGTGTAAGCCTGCATGAATACCGCGATGGTTTTTGCGTCGAAAGTTTTATTGACCCAACCCTTTTCCTGACCTTCGCGAACGATGTCGGCCATGGCTGAAGTTAGTCGGTCTTGCTCGCGCTCTAGTAGTTCGAGCAGGTGAGGCGAGTTCACGCTGAGACCAATCACTCGGGCTCGCTCCAAACGGAACTTTGAGCGGTCTCGACCTTGCGTAACAGTGGTTACCTCGATGATTTTCTCAACGAACTCGTCGGCAGTTTTTGCGCCGTTGACGGCAGCAGCCACCAGATCGATTGAAACATCGACGCTGACGGCAAAGCGCGTGATTAGAGCGGCTTCAGTGAGGTCGTCGAAGTTTTCAAAGTGGTGGTAGAGCGAACCCTTGGAAATATTTGATTCGCGAAGAACATCATCGACCTGAATGGAAGACAGGGCGTGCTCATCCATGAGAGCAACCATCGTTGCGATGAGTTTCTCTTTTGTTGGGTGTGAGCTTCTAGCCAAGTCAAAATCCGATCAGGTTGGGTTCTGGTACAAGGTTAATGCCGTAACGGTTCGAAACGCTGGTCTGAATGAATCTGGCAAGTTCTAGAACCTGGCTAGCCGATGCTCCGCCCCGATTGGTGATGGCTAGGCAGTGCTTGGTTGAGGTGCTGGCCTGTGACGCCCCGAGCGAGAAGCCCTTGCCCACACCGGAGTTCTCGATTAGCCAAGCGGCACTCAGTTTCTGCTGGCTTTCATCTTCAACAGCCCAGCGAGGCACTTCTGCCGGCAGACTGGCTGCGAAAGCTCGGCTAACAATCGGGTTGGTGAAGAACGAACCGCAAGACCAGGTGTCGTGATCTGGTTCGTTTAGAACCATGCCCTTTTGAGCGCGAAGACTCAGCACGCGCTTTCGAACCTCTAGCGGAGTTTCTTCTGCATCGCCAAGTGCTTCGATTAGCCTTTGAGTTTTGTGGGTGTGAGTGGTTTGCGTCAGCTTGAACTCAACCCAGAGCACGATGCCGGCCTTGCCTCGCTTGAAAATGCTGTCTCGGTAGCCGAAACCTAAAGTGTTGGCTTCCAAGATTTCGGTTTCACCGGTTTCGAAATCAAGAAACTCAACGCGGGTAATCACGTCGGCAACCTCTTGGCCGTAGGCACCAATGTTTTGAATCGGGGCTGCGCCAACCGTGCCGGGAATTCCACTCATGGCTTCGATACCGGAAAGCCCTGCGGCCACGGTGTGGGCCACGAAGTCGTCCCAGTTCTCGCCGGCCTGAACACGGATGATTGCGCCGGATGGGATTTCGTCGATTTGAATGCCCTTGGTTTCAACCTTGATTACGTTGAGAAGGGGAAGTTCGTCGGCTGCCACGATGTTGCTGCCACCACCGAGCACTAGCCAGTCTTCGCCAGTGCCCCAAAGGTTCAGAGCTTCGGCGACAAGTTCATCTTTGGTTTGCGGAGCCAGCAAGGATGCCGGGCTACCGCCGACTCTCATGGTGGTTATCTCGCGCAAAGCCTGCATTGGTTAGAGACGAACCTTGGCCTGAGCTTTACCAAGCACGTTGGTTTCGTTGTAAACAACGCTGAGGTCGATTCGCACGATGCCGTTTTCAGCATCGATTTCGCCGATCTTGCCGGTAACCACAACTACGGCTCCCAAAGCTGCATCAACGAAAACTGGCTTAGTGAAACGAACGCCGTAGTCGATGACCTTGCCGGCATCGCCAACCCAGTTCGCTGCCACCTGCACGGCAACGCCCATGGTGAGCATTCCGTGCGCAAGAACGCCGGCTAGGCCAACACTTTGCGCGAAGTCGTCGCGGTAATGAATCGGGTTGAAATCGCCAGAGGCTCCAGCGTAGCGAACCAGTGAATCGCGGGTGAGCACAAACTCTTGGCTACCGATCTCTTGGCCAACCTCAAGGCTGGCTAGGTTGATGTGAGTCATTCGTCGCCCCTAACTACCAGGGTGGAAATTGCGGTGGAAACGAGTGCGTTGTTGGTGTCGAAGATTTCGGTTTCGAAGGTCACCATCGAGTGGCCGCCGAGCGACTTTACGCTGGCTACCTTGAGGGTTGAAGTTAGTTCATCGCCGGCCACGATCGGACGAACGTGCACAAAACGCTGGTCGCCGTGAACCACGCGAGAGAAATCGATGTCGGCTTCAGGGTCGGATAGCACGGTGGCTAGCGAACGCTCCTGAATTACCACGGCAAAAGTTGGTGGGGCAACCACGTCGGTGTAGCCGGCAGCCTGAGCTGCGAACACATCCAGGTTGACCGGGTTGGTCGACATAACCGCGTGGGCGAATTCACGGATCTTCTCGCGACCGACCAGGTAGGGAGCGGTTGCGGGATATTTCTTGCCCTCAACATTTGGATTAACCATAGGCACAAGATTACTTGGGTTGAAGGGGTTTGGGGTAGGTAAGTGCTGGTAGCGGAGGCGGGACTCGAACCCGCGACCCCACGATTATGAGTCGTGTGCTCTAACCACCTGAGCTACCCCGCCGCAGAGCCCCGAGACAGGATTGAACTGTCGACCCCTTCCTTACCATGGAAGTGCTCTACCACTGAGCTATCGGGGCGGCTTGCACAGCGTTTTTAGGCGCCAGGCACCAGAAGAGATTATCACTAACCTCGAGTTGTTCGCAAACTCCAAATGTTGGCCGAAAGGGCTGCGCCTGGAAGTTTGAGGAATGAACCATCAACCTTGATTTCCGCGCCGCCAAAAATGTTGGTTGCCCTAGCCAGGTTTGGCAGGGCGTCTTTAGGAATCAGGATCTCTTCGTCGTTGCCGCGGGTAACGCAAACCACCACGCTTTGCTTGCTGTTTTCGCGAACATAAACGATCGCTTCGGCGCTGGCATAGATAAAGCGCATCGAGCCGTCGTTTAGTGCCGAGTTGGTTTTGCGAAGTTTGGTCAGCTGCTGATAAATCGGAAGCATCGACTTGTCGTGTTTGCGTTCGTTGTTCCACGGCATCGGGGTTCGCGAGTTTTCGCCATTGAAACCGTCGAGGCCAAATTCGTCGCCAGCCCAAATCACGGGGATGCCAGGGAAGGTGAACTGCATGGCAGCAGCAACCTTTTGAGCACCCTTGATGGTGAACGTTTTGAAGCGAGGGATGTCGTGGGTGTCGAGCGGGTTCATGTTGTGAAGTCTCACGTGCCAAGGGAATGCGCCAATGAACTGGTTATAAGAGGTCACTAGGTCAACGCCGTTTGCGGTGTAATCGCCATCCCACATCATGAAGCCAGGTTCACCCTTGACCTTCTTGTTGTAGAACCAGCGCCAAACCGGCTTGGTGAAGTTGGAGTAGGTCATGGCACCCTGCCAGCCATCGCCCTGAACCTCATACGCCGCATCGCCGGTGTACTCGCCGAGCATCAGGGTGTTTGGGTTTTCCTGCACCATGGTTTTGCGAATAACCTGAGCGACCTCAAGATACATGTCTTCATCACGGATACGACCGGTCATGTTCGCTACGTCGATGCGCCATCCGTCCATGTGAAAAGGCTTCTTCAACCAGCGAGCAACCACCGACTTTGGCCCTTCGATGAAACGTTTGCGAAGTTCCTTGGAATTCCAGTTGAACTTAGGCAGGCTCGCGACACCGAACCAAGAATCGTATTTGGTGTTCTTTTCGCTGAAGTAATAGAAGTCACTTTCGGCAGCCTTCGGCTTCTTGTAGGAAGCTTGGAACCATTCGTGCCCAACGCCAGAGTGGTTAGAGGTGAGGTCACCCATGACCTTCATACCCAACTTGTGAGCAGCCTCGATGAGAGCTGCGAAGGCCTCATCGCCGCCGAGCAGCGGGTCGACCTCGTGGAAGGAAGAAGCGTCATAGCGGTGATTTGAACGAGCCGGGAAAATCGGGGTTAGGTAGAGCAGGTTCACGCCGAGTGAGTTCAGGTGATCAAGGTGCTCGATAACGCCCCAAAGGTCGCCGCCGAAGAACTGCTCGCTGGTGCCAGGACCCTGGCCGATAACCTCGTCGCCCCAGTTTTTGGCGATAGCCCACTTCGGAGTTTTGTGAGCATCTGCTTTGGCCGAACGCGCAAAGCGGTCGGGGAAGATTTGGTACATGATCGCCGACTTACCCCAGTCTGGGGCGCTGGAAAAGGTGTTGAGGCGAAAGTCAAGGGTATCTGGCTGGTTTAGAACCGCTAAGCCCTGGGTGTTGTACCAAAGCACCGATCCGTTGGTGAGCTTGATATAGAAGCGGTAATTCATCTTCGGGTTATGAATCGTAATCGTGGCTTCGTACCACGTCCAACGCCCGTCGCGCTTCCAAACTTTGGCCTTCTCAGACGGGAAAGCCTCGCCGCTTTCGCTGAACCGAGCCCGAACTTCGGCCACCTTTCCAAGGGCATCGTGGATACGAATTCGAAGCTTTACCTTCTCACCCAACTTAGGGTTCTGATTTGGTACGTAAAGGGCCGAACCATCGTGATGAGGTTGTAACGCCAAAGACAAACTAGGGGCTTTGTTCATAGCGTAATCTTTTCACATGTCTAATTCCGAAACCCTTTACATCACTAAAGAAAACGCCGAATGGTGGCGCTCAGCCGTTATCTACCAGATCTATCCACGATCATTCGCCGACGGCAACGGCGACGGCATGGGTGACCTTAAAGGTGTTACTGCTCGCCTGGATTCTTTGGCTGATTTGGGCATCGACGCCATCTGGTTCTCACCATTTATGTTGAGCCCGCAGAAGGACGCCGGATACGACATCACCGACTACAAGCAGATCGACCCGCTGTTTGGAAACCTCGACGACTTCGACGAAATGCTAAAGGCCGCCAACCAGCGCGGAATCCGCATCATCGTTGACATGGTTCCGAACCACTCCAGCGACCAGAACCCACTGTTCCAGGCAGCGCTAAAGGCAGCTCCAGGTTCGCCGGAACGCGACATGTACATCTTCCGCGACGGAAAAGGCTTCCTGAAGCGCAAAGCTCCAAACAACTGGCCATCGGTTTTCGGTGGCAGCACCTGGACTCGCATTCGCGAAGCCAACGGCAAAAAGGGTCAGTACTACCTACACATCTTCGACTCATCCCAGCCAGACTTCAACTGGGAGAACCCAAAGGTTCAGACCTACTTCGACGACATCCTTCGTTTCTGGCTTGACCGCGGTGTTGCCGGATTCCGCGTCGATGTGGCTCACGGCCTAATCAAGCGTGCCGGTCTTCCAGACACCGTTGAATTTTCAACTGAAATGGGTGGAGCCAAGGGCGACGACGAGCTAACCCTCGAAGAGCTTGAGCGCAAAAACCCTTACTGGGGTCAGCCTCAGGTTCACGAAATCAACCGCAAGTTCCGCAAGGTCATCAACGAATACGACGACCGCATCATGGCCGGTGAAGCATGGATCATGCCACTCACCCGCATGGCCGAGTGGGTTCGTTCGGATGAATACCACCAGGCGTTCAACTTCGACTACATGTTTGCCGCCTGGAGCAAGGAAGGCCAGAAGCGTTCCATTACCGATTCGCTCAAGGCCTTCGGCGATGTTGGTGCACCGAGCACCTGGGTGCTTTCAAACCACGACGTGATTCGCCACGCCACCCGCTTCGCCTACAACGATGGTGAACTGCCACCGCAGGGTGATGGAATTGGCGCTCACTTCCCTCAGCCGGATGAGGCTCGCGGACTGCGCCGAGCACGCGCGGCTACCAGCTTCATGATTGGTCTTCCGGGTGGTGCCTACCTATACCAGGGTGAAGAGCTAGGGCTTCCTGAGCACACAACCTTGGATGGCAAGTTCCGCCAAGACCCAACCTGGTTCCGCACCAAGGGTAAGCGCGTTGGCCGCGACGGCTGCCGTGTGCCTTTGCCATGGGAAGCAGGAGTTGGTGCTGCCAACGGCTTCAACGAAACAGGCGAAAGCTGGTTGCCTCAGCCTGAAAACTACAAGCACCTATCTCGCAACCAGCAGACCGGGGTTGCCGGTTCAACCCTTGAGCTCTACAAGCGCCTGCTAAAGGTTCGTAAATCCCTTGGGCTTGGAGCAGGCGACTTCCGCTGGGCTCCAGAATTCGAAAACGAGAACTCGCTCGCCTACGTGAACCAGGGCGTTGCGGTGGTGGCCAACTTCGGCACCGACCCAGTGGTTTTGCCAAAGGGCGAAGTTCTTGTGACCAGCCAGGTTGACCTGTCGGCCGACGGCTACCTCGAACAAGATCAAACCGCATGGATTCGCCTCAGCTAGATTGGTGGCGCTCCGCCGTCATCTATCAGATCTACCCGCGCTCATTCGCCGACGCCAACGGCGATGGCATGGGTGATCTGCCCGGCATCACGTCGCGGTTGGGTTCTCTCAAGTCGCTCGGAATCGACGCAGTTTGGCTTTCGCCATTCATGCGTTCACCGCAAAAAGATGCCGGCTACGACGTTTCCGATTACTGCGATGTTGATCCACTGTTTGGCACCCTTGCCGATTTCGACGAAATGCTAGCCCGAGCACACGAGCT
>JBJOJC010000102.1:0-9021 GCA_046046825.1 Actinomycetota bacterium
GTCCGAGAGTGAGAACCGGGTTGATGATTTCGCCTCGGCGGGGGTTGCCCTCGTCATCGTCATAGTCGTATACGAATACCCTAAGTCCGACGCCAATCTGAGGGGCGGCAAGCCCAACGCCAGGCGCTTTGTCCATGGTCTCGTACATGTCTCGAACAAGCTCGCGAAGCTTGTCATCGAAGGTAGTAACTTCGGTGGCACGAACATGCAAAACAGGCTCGCCTGTGATCACGATGGGTCTAATGGTCATTCAAAAATGATACCGAGCCGAAGCAAGCCCGGGGGCTCAAAATGGTTAGGCTTAAGTGTTCATCTGTTAGGGGTTCAATGTTTCGAGCGATAGCAATTTCGCTGTCAGTTCTGGCTGCGGTGGCTCTGGCGTTCGGGGCTCAATTCCAAAATGACTCGGTAACGAAAAACGCTGATAAAAAACTTGGCGAGAAGAACGGCGTTGGATTCAAGGGCCTGATCAAGTTAATACGAAACCCAAGATGGTTAGCCGGAATGTCTTTTCTGAGCGGGGGAGCAGTGCTTCAAATTGCTGCTCTTACGATGGCGCCACTTATCGTGGTTCAACCAATCGGGGCCCTGGCACTTGTGATTACCGCCCTTTTGAACGCTCGCGCGACCAAAACTCCAATCAATCGAGCAACCTGGATCGCAATTGGCGTTTGCACGGCAGGAATTGCTGTCTTCGTTTCCTTGGCCACAACTATTGGTGATGACGAACGAGCGCTAACCGATGGTGACCTCGTGACGCTTTTGGGTGTAATTGGCGTGGTGCTAACGGGTTTCACCATTTTGTTCTTCCTAACCCGACGCAAGGCGACTGCACTGAATTTCATTCTTGGAGCTGGAATCTTATACGGCTTTGGAATCACCTTCATCAAAGCGGTAATCCAGCGTATCGCACAGGGGCACGTTGAGTGGTTGACCATCATGTGTGTATTCGCGGCAATCGGAGCAATAGTTTTTGGAGCCTGGTTTGTTCAAAATGCCTATGCTTCTGGCCCGCCTGACTTAGTGATCGCTGGTCTCACGGTAATTGATCCGATGGTCGCAATCTCAATCGGTATGTTGATTCTTGGGGAAGCTGCGAATGCGTCGCTAGCCAACATGGTTGTGTTTATTGCAAGTGGAGCCACCGCCGCAATGGGCGTTTGGATGTTGTCGAAAGTTCACCCAGAACTCCAAGGTGCCAAATGACCCAAAGTACGGTTGTAATCGCCTGCGACACCTTCGCACCCGATCACAACGGAACCGCTACCTTCGCGAAGAACCTAGCCTGTGGTCTTCAGTTGCAGGGCTTTGAAGTTCACGTGATTGCGCCAGCTACTTCAAGGCTTTACGGCACTTTCAGAGAGAGTCACGACGGAGTTCCACTGGTTGTTCACCGTTTGAAAAGCTACCGACTTCCTTTCCAGCCAACCCAAAGGTTTGTAAGTCCTGCCGGGCTAACCAAGAGAATTTCTGGTCTGGTCCAGGCAATCAATCCGCAGGTAATTCACGTTCAGTCGCATATCAATGTGGGCTTCCACGCTGCCAAGGCAGCTCTCGCCAACAAGGTGCGACTCGTGGCTACAAATCACGTCGATGCCGAGAGTTTGGTGGAGAACGTCCTCCTGATTCCTGAGTTCCTAAAACGGTTTATATCGGATCAACTAATCAAAAGCGCCTCGAGTGTTTTCAAGTCTGCAGGTTCGGTGATCGCACCCACTCTTAGGTCAGCCCAGCTTCTCAAGTCAGTGATCGCCGGTGTTGATGTTTCTTCAATTTCTGGAGGTGTTGATGTTTCTAAATACACTCAATTGCCAGGTGGATCTCAAACGCTCAAAACGATCACTTATTTAGGTCGTCTCGATCGCGAGAAACACGTGTATGTGCTCCTTGAGGCTTTGGCTAAACTCCCAAATGAATATCGCCTAGAACTCCTCGGGTCCGGCTCCCAAGAGAGCGAGCTATCGAAACTTGCAAATGAGCTTGGAGTAAGCACCAGAGTCGACTTCCACGACGACCTTGAAGACGAACAGGTAATCGACTACTTGGGTAAGTCGTCGGTGTTTGTGATGCCTTCAACTCAGGAATTGCAATCCATGGCGACACTAGAAGCGATGGCAGCTGGCTTACCGATCGTAGCGGCCGACTCGATGGCGCTACCTAGTTTGGTTGAAAATGGGGTCAATGGTTTTCTTTTCAAGCCCGATTCTCCAGTTGATCTTGCTGAAAAGCTTCAAGCGATCTTTATTCTCTCTGCTGATGATTATTCTCGATTCGTGAATTCTTCTAGAGAGAAGGCCGCGGAGCACGATTTGTCGAAGACCGTTGAGAATTACATTCGGGTCTACGAAGGTAAGCCGCTCTTGAAGAGCTCGATCTCAGACGACCCGGAGTATGCCCCAGAACCTACTGTTGGTAAAAGAATAGGCAATCTCGTTCGTAAGAGCTCAGAAACCCTTGAGCGAGGCGCAAACGGCGTTTTGGAGCGTTTAGACGGCGCCAGAGGTAGTGTAGTTGAAACCTTCAACGACGTTCGATTCACAATTGAACGACGCAGCAAGCGAGTCTCAAAGAAACTTAGCTCTTCTCTTCGTAAGGCTTTGGAACGAATCAGAAGAGACGACTAGGCTAGATACTTGTGACTAGGGGAGTTAGCTCAGCCGGTTAGAGCAGCGGACTCATAATCCGTCGGTCACGGGTTCAAGTCCCGTACTCCCCACATGATGATTCTCAGGGCGCCAAGTCCAACCGACGAACTTGTTTTGCGACTTGCTCATGAGGAACTTGCACTTGACGGGTCAAACTTTTTACTTGATGGGTTTCAATCGAATGAAACATCATTCGATGGGTATTTGGCGAGGGTTCTAGACAGCCTGAACGGGAAAAATCTTTTGCCAGGGCGGGTTGCCTCTACTTTTCTGTTGGCCGAAGTTGATGGTGTCATCGTGGGCCGAAGCTCAATCAGGCACGAACTGAATGATTGGCTGTCTCAATTTGGTGGACATATTGGTTATGCCGTCAGGCCAGATTTTAGGCGGCTAGGCTATGCATCCGAAATTCTTCGACAGTCGCTAGCTCTCGCCAAAGACCTGGGGCTTGAGCAAGTGCTAATGACCTGCAACGACGACAACGTGGGTTCCATCAAAGTCATTGAAAAACACGGGGGAGTGTTGGATAACCGTGTCGATGATAACGGGCGTTGGCTACGCCGCTATTGGATAGACAATTCTTAGTCGTTGAATTTTGCTTCGAGGTTGCGAACCCCCGGTACCAACAGAGCACCGACAACTGCGAGCACTGAAAGTCCTGCGCCAATCAGTAGCGTGTTCTGAATCCCGATTGCCACAGCTAGTGGTCCGGCTACCATGATTCCAATAGGGCCGAATACAAACGAACCGAATGAGTCGTATGAATTCACACGAGATAGCGATTCTGCAGGCACGTTTTGCTGGATAGTGGTCGCCCAGACGACATAGAAGATGTCCATCGCGATTCCCACGGCGATTGCTGAAACTAGAAGAGCAGCAAGTGGTTGCGCAGTTCCGAATGTGAACAGGAAAACGGGGTCCGCAAGCATCAAAATCATTACCATTCTGAGCGGGTATTTTGGTCTGACTTTGTTAGCAATGATCGTTCCCAGTAAAAAGCCCAAGCTCATAAATCCGAGGACTAGACCCCAAGTTGCAGCTCCATCATACTTTTCTAGAGTCTGAAGAGCACCGAGAACAGCCCAAACGGCTTCGAAGCTCATGTTTAGAACGGCAAAGGCAATAACTACCGTTACCAGCCAAGAGCGAGTTTTGAACTCGGTCCAACCCAATTTGAGCTCGAGGATGAAGTTAACCTTTTCGCCAGATGCCGCCTGGCCCTTCTGAGGAAGCTTTGACAACGGAAAAACCAAAGCGCCGGCAATGAGGAATGTAATCGCATCAATCGCAAGTGCCCAGCCAACTCCCCAATAGAGCACCACGACTCCACCGCTTGCCGTTCCCAGCATGAATGCAATGTTTGAGCCAAAACCAATCGCCGCATTCGCGCTCTGGAGCTTCTCTTCGGGCACAATGATTGGCGTAAGCCCTGCAAAGGCTGGATACCAAATTCCGTTGAGCAGTCCGGCGAGTAAGCCCACAATAACTAGAAGCCAAACACTTGGATTACCAGTGATAAATGACCAAGCGGCAATCAAAATAAGAACGCTGAGCCACATGTCGGTTAAGCCCATGACGCGGGCCCTGCCGTATTTATCGGCGATTGTTCCTCCGACAATTAGCAGTAGAAGAATCGGTAATGTTCTTGCCCCTTGAACCAAACTAAGGGAGCCACCGTTGGCACCATCAATTCCTAGAACACCGAATGCCAATGCCACCGGAGAGATACCATTACCAAAGTTAGAGATGGTTCTAGCCGTGAAGAATTGATAAAACTTGGGAACTCCGGAGAGTTCTCGCAGTGTTTTTAACACGGCTAATGTCCAAGTCTTTCAAAGTAGCAGTTAGGGCAGAGAGATTCGTAGGTCACCTGGTCGCCATCGATCGCCACCTGGTCGCCATCAAAAACGAAGGCCCCGTTCTTCAATCTGGCGTTGAACATCGCCTTCTTACCACAGCGGCAAATTGTCTTTAGTTCTTCAAGGCTATGAGCGATTTCTAGTAGGCGAATACTGCCAGGGAAACCTTTGGTTAGGAAGTCGGTACGGATTCCATACGCCAACACCGGCACGCCATCGAGTACTGCGATCTTCATGGCGTCATCAACTTGGGCGGGGGTGAGGAATTGGGCTTCATCAATAAGTAGGCAGTCGATTCTTTGACCTAGTTTCGCAGCAAAATCGTTGAACTTTGTTCGTAGATCTTCATTGGGAAGAACCAAGAAATCCACCTCGCGAACCATTCCAAGTCGGCTCATTACCTTGTTATCGCCTTTAGTATCAACTGCTGGCTTGACTAACAAGACTTTTTGACCACGTTCTTCATAGTTGAAGGCAACCTGGAGTAGGGCGGTGCTCTTTCCGCTGTTCATAGCGCCGTGCCGGAAATATAGCTTGCCCATCTAGGTAACCTTTGCTCGAGTCTTTACTGCTACTTTGGGAGTCTATCAATCGACCCTTAAACGGCTTCACGGCACTCGGGAGAACCCAAATGCCGTGAAGTTTTTACTACGTGCTTAGTGCAGTTCTTTGTGGTGCTTGGCTGCCTCTAGTTCGGTTGAACCAACAGGGCTCACTCGGTCTTCGAAGAACCACTTTGAGATGGCTGAGCGAATTCGAGCACGAACCGTGATGACACCCTTGGCGTTTGGACGTGCCAGAGTAGGTGAGTACTCCTTGAAGTCGGTCAACTTCCAGATCTGGTATTCATCTGCTTGGTCGTGAACTTCAACATATTCGCCATGCGGTAGTCGAATAATTCGTCCGCTCTCATGACCGTGAAGAACGATTTCGCGGTCCTTTCGCTGTAGCGACAAGCAAAGACGCTTGGTCACCCAGTATGCGACAACCGGACCAACCAGAAGCAAGATCTGCATCGAAGTCAGAACGTGGTTTAGCGACATCTTGAAGTTGGTAGCAATTAGGTCGGTGCTAGCTCCAGCCCATAGAACTGCGTAGAAAGTTACACCAGCGGCACCGATTGCGGTGCGAGTTGGTGCGTTTCTTGGGCGGTCGAGAACGTGGTGCTCGCGCTTGTCTCCAGTTACCCAAGCTTCGATGAATGGGTAGACGGCAACTACACCGAGTAGACCCACACCGGCAAGCATTGGTAGCAAGATGTTGAACGACCAGGTGTTTCCACCTAGAACGAATTCAAGGTTCGACGGGGTCAAACGAAGTGCGCCGTCAAGGAATCCGATGTACCAGTCTGGCTGGGTTCCAGCCGAAACAGGGGATGGGTCGTAGCCGCCGTAGTTCCAAACCGGGTTGATGGTGAATAGGGTGCCCGAGAGCATGATTACACCGAACACGATGAAGAAGAATCCACCGGCCTTTGCAACGTAAACAGGCATTAGTGGGTAACCAACTACGTTGGTGTCCTTCTTGCCACCACCGGAGTAATGGGTGTGCTTGTGGATGACCACCATGAAAAGGTGAACAACCAAGAAGACCAAGATAAGTGCCGGCACGATCATGATGTGGAGGCTATATAGACGTTGGATGATCTCGTCACCAGGGAATTCGCCACCGAACAACAATGATGAAGTGTAGGCACCGATAAACGGCAGACCCTTGATCATTCCATCGATGATTCGAAGACCGTTTCCTGAAAGAAGGTCGTCAGGAAGTGAGTAACCGGTGAAGCCCCCAGCCATACCCAAAACGAAAAGCATGAAGCCAACCACCCAGTTGATTTCACGTGGCTTACGGAATGCGCCGGTGAAGAATACGCGAAGCATGTGTAGACCAGCTGCGGCAACAAACAGCAGGGCTGACCAGTGGTGTACCTGACGCATTAGCAAACCACCTCGAACCTCGAACGAAATGTCGAGGGTCGACTGGTAAGCAACCGACATCGGAGCACCCTTTAGCGGTCCGTAGACGCCGTCGTAGTGAACTTCAGCCATTGACGGGTCGAAGAAGAAAGTTAGGAAAGTTCCCGAAAGAAGGAGCACTAGGAAGCTGTAAAGTGCAACTTCACCGAGCATGAATGACCAGTGGTCTGGGAAGATTTTGCGGCCGAATTCCTTCAGGATGCCAGCAACACCAACACGCTCATCAAGGTAGTTTGCGGTTCCCGCTAGGAATCCACCCTTTTTCTTAGTGTCTACTGCGTTACTCATGCCTTACGCTCCCAAAAGCTTGGACCAACAGGTTCTTCAAAATCGCCAGGTGCCACTAGGTAGCCCTCTGCGTCTACTTCAATCTTCAACTGAGGAAGAGGTCGGCTCGCCGGTCCAAAAACAACCGCACAGTCGTTTGCTAGGTCGAAGGTCGACTGGTGGCAAGGGCAGAGTAGGTGGTGAGTGTGCTGCTCGTAAAGAGCAACCGGGCAGCCAACGTGGGTGCAAATCTTTGAGTAGGCAACGATGCCGTCGTAGCCCCAGTCGCGCTGCTTCTGAGTGATTTCACTTGGGTCTAGACGCACCAAAAGTACGGCTGCCTTAGCTTTCTCGTTTAGTAGGTCTGGAGCCTCTAGGTCTACCAGTCCTTCAGGGATTACGTGGAAAACCGAACCGATCTGCACGTCAGAAGCCTTGATAGCAGTGCCGTCTGGGTCGCGGGTCAGCCTTAGCTTGCCTTTGCCCCACATGGTGTGACGAAGCGAGTCTTTAGGGTTTGGGCCTAGATCTGAGAACAACACAATGGCTGGAATTGGGAAAAGCGCCAATGCTCCATAAAGTGTTCTACGAATTAGCTTGCGACGGGAGAAACCTGACTCTTCGTCGGCGAGACGAATGATTTCGACGGCAGCAGCACGAACCTCTTCTGAACCACGGGTTAGGTGACGTTCCTCGGCAACTTCCGCATCAGGCATCAGTGTCTTGGCCCAGTGAACTGCACCAATACCAATACCAAAGAGACCGAGAGTAATACCTAGGCCTAGGAATATGGTGTTTAGGCGCAGCGAACCTGCTACTTCAGCGTCAAATGGGAAGGCGTAGTAAGCCCAGATGGCAAATGCGCTTCCAAGAATCGAAACTAGGAAAAGTGCAGCAACCTGACGTGCGGCAGCCTTTTCGTGCTTCACGCTCTTATCGGTCATGCGAACGCGGTGTGGTTCGATGCCTGGGTCTGCAATCTTGTCTGGTGCGATTACTGCCAAACCAGCTGAGTAGTCGTGCTCAGGTGCACTTTCAACTACTGCTAGATCTTTCGGGTTTTTAGCCACGATATTCTCTTTCCTGAACCTAGTTCGACTTGGCGCCGAGCCAAATGGTGATAACGATGATGAGACCGAGCATGCCTAGCCAAACCCAGAGGCCTTCAACAACTGGACCTAGGTTTCCAAGCTCGTCACCACCGATTGATGGGTTCTCCTGAACGTACTGAAGGTAGGTAATGATGTCAGTCTTTTGTTCAGGGGAGAGGTTGGTGTTCGAGAACACAGGCATGTTCTGCGGACCGGTAACCATTGCCTGGTAGATGTTCTTCGCGCTGGTTTCGCGAAGCGCAGGTGCGTATTTACCCTCGGTTAGTGCTCCACCAGCACCAACGGCGTTGTGACACATTGCGCAGTTGATACGGAACAACTCTCCACCCTTGGTGGCGTCGCCCTTGCGAGCTAGATACTCTTCGGTTGGTGACTCAGGACCCGGGGCAAGTGAGGATACATATGCAGCGAGTGCGTCGATGTCTTCCTGCTTGAACTGAACTGGCTTCACTTGTGCTTGTGGACCAGAAGCCTGCATTGGCATACGTCCGGTACCAACTTGGAAATCAACCGAAGCAGACCCAACTCCGATCAGAGAAGGGGCGTTCTGGGTACCTTCTGCATTTTTACCGTGGCAACTCGCACAGTTTGCAAGGAAGATACGCTTCCCAGTGTCCACCTGGGCCTGGTCAACTTCAGACTTTGGAGCGGCGTTTGAAACCGCAGCGCTTGCTGCAACATAGCTTCCACCGCTGACGATCAAACCAGCGAGCAGAACTAGAGCCGCAGCGAACGGGCTTCTACGCGAGAACTTCTTGTTTTTGTTTGCCATGATTATTACTCTCGTCGCTTACTTCAATACGTAAATGATTAGGAATAGTGCAACCCAAACCACGTCAACAAAGTGCCAGTAGTAAGAGACCACAATCGAGCTAGTTGCTTCCGCGTGACCGAACTTGCGTGCTGCAAAGGTGCGACCAACCACGATCAGCATGGCGATAAGCCCGCCGGTTACGTGCAGGGCGTGGAAGCCAGTGGTGAGGTAGAAAGCGCTTGAGTACGAGTTGGAGTCGAAAGCGACGTTTTCAGAGATCAAAGTTGCGTATTCCCATACCTGACCCGATACGAAGATTGCGCCCAAAACATACGAGATCAGGAACCACTCAGCCATACCCCATTTGAGCGGAGAAGCACCGGTAGCTCTTGGCTGCATGCGCTCTGC
>JBJOJC010000103.1:0-9199 GCA_046046825.1 Actinomycetota bacterium
GCGATTCGAATCTGGAGAACCAAAACGTTCCGCTTCCTCTGGAAATCGACGAAATTGACTCGTCAAAGCTGATCCCCACTGAAGAAATTCGAAACTGCCTAGAAACACCTTCGCTCACAACTGCTGCTAAGCACGATGAGAAGCCACTGATTGGTGGGGGAGCCTATGGCACCTATGACTGGGCGGCTGGAAAGACCAATGGCGGACAAATCTGGAAAACCAGGCTTTCTTACTCTCACTCAAACCTTTCTCAGGTTCGGATTGCACCAACATTCACCCAGATTGGAAATGTTGGAACGCAGGAAAAGCTAGCTAAAAAGGTGAATGCCGTCGCCTATGTAAACGGTGACTTCTTCCACCTGAGAGGCTCCAACCTGCTTTACAGCGCAATGGTTGAGGAGAACGATTTCGTTTATTCGCCGGTGGAACCAACCCCGATTGTTGGAGTAGTTGAACATCCTGCTAACGAGCACACCGGCCTTCAGGGTAAATCGTACATTGTCGTAAATGGCAAAAAGATTGCAACGCAGGGTTTGAACCTGCAATTCTTGGCTGCCGATTCGATTGGTGCTTATAACAGCCTGAAAACCACGGTTGGTTTGCCTCAGGTTTCTTACGTTGTGAAGGTTGCTGGCGGTGTTGTGTCTTCGAGTAAAAACTCCACCGACTTCAAGGCGCCCGCAACTCCTGGCGACTATGTTTTTGTTGCCAGCGGCACAGCCGCTCAGACTCTAGCCACGTTGAAGGTTGGCGACTCGGTTGAGTATGTAAAGCCGGCAAAGTCAAAGACCACGAAGTTCCTGCGCACCGAAATTGCGCCGGCAGGAACTGTTACCTTGCCAACCGGCAAAACTTTCGCGATCAGAGCAATCAACGACCGTGGTGCCAATATCAAGGCCGGGGCAGTGCTTTTCACTAGCAAGCTTTACCCGACCACCTCGAAACTTTCGGCGACAGTGGTGACCGACCTCGATGGCAAGGTGCTCAAGGTCTATCCAAGTGGCAAATCCGTCAACGTGGCTGCCGATCAAAAGGTTCTTCAGGTTGGTATTAAGTCAGCCGACCTAGTTCGCAATCTAAAACCGGGCGCAATATTGAAAATCGAGAACGCCTACAAAATCAAAAAAGATTTGCCGCTGTTTTCGGCTTTTGGTAACCGAGAAAACCTAATCATCAACAGCGTAGTTACCGCTCACTGTTCTCCAAGTCACGAAGACATTCGACCGCGTAACGCCATTGGATGGAACGAAAACGGTGACGTTTGGTTTGCCACCACGACCATGGGTGTTCGAAACTCAGCCGATGTTTTCAACCGATTCCGTTTGGGCGGTTCAACCGTGCACCAGCTTGCTAAATGGTTGAAGGAACTCGGTGCAACCCAAGCCGTAATGCTTGATGGTGGTGGCTCAACCACTATGTACGTGCAAACCCCGGAAACGGACTACAAGCGCGTTGACTTGCCAGCCAGTGAGTGGGTTAGGGCGGTTCCACAGGGAATCACCATGATTACTCGCTAGCCGAGACCGTGAATCGCTAGAGGTTCTATCTCGGCAATCTCTTTACTACTCAACGGCTTGGAATCAAGTGCTGCGAGATTCGCCTCAAGTTGGGCCACCGAGCTGGCGCCGACCAGCGCCGAGGAAACAATGCGGTGTCGAAGTACCCAGCTGAGAGCCAGTTGTGCCAAGCTCTGCCCGCGCGACTTCGCAATATCATTCAAAGCAAGAGCTGCCTCGAGATACTTTTCGCTTACCTGGTTCTTGTTCAGGAAGACTTCCTTAGAAGCACGAGATCCACTCGGGATTCCCTTGAAGTAGCGGTCGGTGAGTAGCCCCTGAGCGAGTGGGCTGAATACGATTGCTCCAACATTGATTCGTTCTAGCTCGGTAAGTAGACCATTTTCAGGAGTGCGGTCAAACATTGAGTAGCGCGGCTGGTGAATCGTGAGTGGAACCCCGAGACTATCCAGGATTTCCTTTGCCCTGGCGGTATCGGCAGGGGAGTAGCTCGAAATACCCACGTAGAGTGCCTTGCCGTCATGCACTGCTTTGGCTAGGGCTCCCATGGTCTCCTCAACAGGAGTATTTGGGTCAAAGCGGTGCGAGTAGAAAATGTCGACGTATTCGAGACCCATTCGCTTCAAGCTTTGGTCAAGTGACGCGGTGAGGTATTTGCGTGAACCCCATTCGCCAAACGGACCTGGCCACATGTCATAGCCAGCCTTCGACGAAATGATTAGTTCGTCTCGATATTTACCGAGGCCGTCGCGAAGGTGCTGACCAAAGTTTTCCTCGGCGCTTCCTGGAACCGGTCCGTAGTTATTGGCCAAGTCGAAGTGAAAAATCCCGAGGTCGAACGCTCGGTGCAAAATCGCTTTTTGGTTCGCAAAATCGTCGACGGATCCAAAGTTGTGCCAAAGGCCCAAAGAAATTTCCGGCAAAATCAAACCGCTATTACCCACACGGCGGGTTTTGATGTGGTCGTATCGGCTGCTGTTGGCTTCGTAGCTCATGCTCTCAGCCTAGGCTAGAGCTATGAAGAGTTTCGTTATAGCAGGTGGCTGTTTCTGGTGTTTAGACAGCGCGTACATGCAGTTCAAAGGCGTGTCAGACGTGATGTGTGGCTACATGGGAGGGGAAGTGCCCAATCCAAGCTACGAGGCGGTTTGCACCGGAACCACCAATCACGCCGAAGTTGCTGAGGTTTTCTTCAACGAAGAGGAGATTTCGAGCGAAGTCATTCTCGATATCTTCTTCACTCTTCACGATCCACGTCAGTTGAACCGCCAGGGGAATGACATCGGAACTCAATACCGTTCCGAAATGTTCTACCGCAACGACGAAGAGAAAGCGGCGTTCGAGCAAGCCCTTGAACGAGCTAAAGAAATTTGGGGCGGCGAAATTGTGACCGCGATTAGCCCAGCTGAAGCTTTCTGGGCAGCCGAGGAATACCACCAAGACTTCTTTGCGAAAAACCCTGGTCAGGGCTACTGCACTGCAGTTGTGGCGCCGAAAATGGCTAAGGTTCGTCAGGCTTTCAAGCAGTATTCGAAGTAGTTTTCCACAGTTTTAAAATCGTTCGTTTTCGAGTTCTTTTTCGTTTCAAACTTCCTTTCAGGCACACAACAAATAGTTGCCACAAGGAAGGTAAAAATGTCAGAACTCGTAACCGTGGCAGGCTTAGTCGCCACCACCCCGCGCCACCTGGTAACCCAGGATGGATTGCCAATCACCTCATTTCGAATGGCGGCATCACACCGCAAATTTGATCGCACCATGAACAAGTGGGTCGACGGCGAAACCAACTGGTTCACCGTGACCGCATTTCGACAGCTGGCCATCAACACCGCTGGCTCAATCTCCAAAGGCGAGCGAATCTTGGTAACCGGCAAGCTTCGCGTTCGCGACTGGGACAACGGCGAGCGCGCTGGAACATCGGTTGAGATCGAAGCCGATTCGCTAGGCCACGACCTTTGCTGGGGAAACTCAGCTTTCACCAGAACCGTATTGGTTCGAGAAGCAGCCGACCTTCCAGAACCTACGGAGGACGACAGTCCGGAAACCGAAGCGCAAGAAGAAGAAAAAGAGCTAGCCCTAGCCAAATAGACCCCAGACACCCGACCTCCCCCTAGAAGGTGTCTGGTCCGATGCCCTCTGCCGAAGACTCGCAGGATAAACTTATCCAAAGCAAACTTCTATCGGCAGAGGGCATTTTCATGGCTGAATTTATTTACCAAATGATCAAGGCGCGTAAGGCGCACGGCGACAAGGTCATCCTTGACGACGTAACCCTTGCCTTCTACCCGGGAGCAAAGATTGGTGTGGTCGGCCCGAACGGTGCCGGTAAGTCAACCGTTCTCAAGATCATGGCAGGCCTAGACCAGCCGAGCAATGGCGAAGCACGTCTGAGCCCAGAGCACACCGTTGGCATGCTAATGCAGGAGCCACCGCTTGATGAAACTCTCACCGTTCTTGGAAACGTTGAACTTGCCGTGAAGGCAACCAAGGACAAGCTGGCTCGTTTCAACGAAATTTCAGAAGCAATGGCCGACCCAAACGCCGACTTTGACACCCTGCTCGAAGAAATGGGAAAACTTCAAGAGCAGATCGACCACGTTGACGGCTGGGACCTAGACAACCAGCTCGAGCAGGCGATGGACGCACTTCGTTGCCCTCCAGGCGACACCGCGGTTACCCACCTGTCCGGTGGTGAGCGTCGTCGTGTCGCTCTATGTAAGTTGCTTCTAGAAAAGCCAGACCTGCTGCTTCTCGACGAACCTACTAACCACCTCGACGCCGAGTCGGTGCTCTGGCTTGAGCAGCATCTCGCCAAGTATCCTGGCGCAGTTCTTGCCGTAACTCACGACCGTTACTTCCTCGACAACGTTGCCGAGTGGATTCTGGAGCTCGACCGCGGTCGCGCCTATCCATACGAAGGTAACTACTCAACCTACCTAGAGAAAAAGCGTGAGCGCCTCGAAGTTGCTGGCAAGAAAGACGCCAAGCTAGCCAAGCGCCTCTCCGACGAGCTCGATTGGGTTCGTTCATCACCAAAAGCGCGTCAGACCAAGTCGAAGGCTCGTTTGGCGAGATACGAGGAGATGGCCGCCGAGGCGGATCGCACCAGAAAGCTCGACTTCGAAGAAATCCAGATTCCACCAGGCCCTCGCCTAGGAAATGTGGTTATTGAAGCCAAGAACTTGTCGAAGGGCTTCGATGGTCGCTCACTAATCAACGGCCTGACCTTCTCGCTTCCTCGCAACGGCATCGTTGGTGTCATTGGTCCGAACGGTGTTGGTAAGTCGACACTGTTCAAGACCATCGTTGGCCTTGAAAAGGCTGATGGCGGCGAACTAAAGATCGGTGAAACCGTAAAGATTTCCTACGTCGACCAAGGTCGTGGCGGAATTGACCCTAACAAGTCACTTTGGGAAGTTGTTTCCGATGGCCTCGACTACATGCAGGTTGGAAACGTGGAAATGCCTTCACGCGCCTACGTGGCAGCCTTTGGTTTCAAGGGTCCAGACCAGCAGAAGCCGGCTGGAATCCTGTCCGGTGGTGAGCGTAACCGTTTGAACCTCGCGCTAACCCTCAAGGAAGGTGGAAATGTTCTTCTACTCGACGAACCAACTAACGACCTCGACGTTGAAACGCTTGGAAGCCTTGAGAACGCTCTGCTTGAGTTCCCTGGTTGTGCTGTGGTCATCACCCACGATCGCTGGTTCCTAGACCGCGTAGCGACCCACATCCTTGCCTATGAGGGCTCAGACGACAACCCAGACCAGTGGTACTGGTTCGAGGGTAACTTCGAAGCCTACGAAGAGAACAAGATTGAGCGCTTAGGAGCCGAGGCTGCTAAGCCTCACCGCTCCACCTACCGTCGCCTTACCCGCGACTAAGCAAGCTCAGGAATACGCACCATGCCCTCTTGGGCAACAGTTGCGAGCAGTAAGCCATCCTGGCTGAAAATTCGTCCTAGTGAGAGTCCTCGACCGCCTTGTGCGCTCGGGGACTCTTGCACGTAAAGCATCCACTCATCAACCTTGGCTGGGCGGTGGAACCACATTGCGTGATCCAAGCTCGCACTCTTCAAACCAGAGTGAGTCCAGGCAATTGAGTGTCTGCGGAAAATTGGTTCCAAAATCGTGTAATCGGAAACATAAGCCAACGCTGCCGTGTGCAAAGTCTGGTCGGAAGGCAATGAACCCAAGGCCTTAATCCATACCGCTTGGTGGGCCACCGGTTCACCCTTCGCCTGGAAGTAAATCGGCTCTTCAACGTGACGCATGTCGAATGGCCGTGCATTTGCCCAGTACTGAGCCACCGGATGATCAATGTCACCCAACAGATCCTTCGCCGAAGGCAAAGTCTCAGGTAGGGGAATGCCAGCGGGGAAGTGGTCTTGGTGTTCTAACCCTGGGTCAACATCTTGGAATGAAGCGATCATCGAAAAGATTGGCTCATCATTCTGAAAAGCCTGAACGCGTCGGGTTGAAAAAGACCGACCATCACGAAGCCGGTCAACCGAGAGAGTAATCGGCAACCGAATGTCACCAGGTCTCAAAAAGTATCCGTGAAGCGAGTGAACCGGACGTTCACCTTCAACAGTTCGAGTGCCAGCAACCAAACACTGAGCCAACACCTGACCACCAAAAACACGTCCATGCGGCATCCACTGGCTCTGACCAAGGAAAACATCTTCCTTCGAATCAGCGGTCTCAACCGCTCGCAAATCCAAAGTGTCTAGTAAATGAACCAGCGGATCCGCTGGAATCGGTAACTCAGCATTCATAAGGTTTAGTCTAAGTTTCGAGTCGCCTTTATTACTTTTTGAGGGAACGCCTCTTTGCAGCTGTCCTTTTCAAGAGGTGAGTATCCAATCGCTTTGCCATTGGGTGAAAACTTGCGAATGTAATTGCGCCAGAAATTACCCCACCAACAATCGGGATAGCTTTGCCTACACCACTCGCCAAAAGTCTTTTCGTCATCGTGACACCCACAGCTTTAGCAATCTTTTGAATTACCGGGTACACACTTCCCTTAGTAAGTGCGGAGGTGACAATTTTCTTGGTGGTTGCCGAAGCCACATGTGCTGCGATCTTTTCAAGAGCACCTGCGGCTCCTGCCACACCGTACATTACGCCAAGGAAAACTAACATTAAGCCGCGAGTGTCGTCATCGATGTTCTTGCCATTGTTTTCAAAGAGCTCCGGCCAGCCATGAATGTAGGCAAGCTTTTGTGAAATGCGAATCATTGCTCCATGAAATTGAACGATGTCACCAGGGATGGTTCCAAACATGGCAAGTCCGCCAGGGATTCCAGCTGCAGTAGAGATCAGAGTAACCATTGCGGTTTCATGGTTGATCGCGCTTTTTGAAACCAATGCAATCGTCTTTTTTGGAATTCCGGCCTCGACGGGACCTAAAGTCAGAACCTTTTCAAGTAATTCAGGGCTGCAGTATCGATCGAATTGGTTTCTTAGGTATGTGTCTCTGTCCACATGCACCAAGGGCAGTTGGGCAGACCAGGCAATGATTTCATTGGCGTCAAAGTTGTTTTTTGGCATTTAAGTTCCCCTCCATTCGAGAGTCTAGCAATTCGGATGGTTAGTCTAGGTAAAGATGAAAAACGACTTCACCCTTGCCGACCGAGCTTCGATGCTCGACCTTCAGGCCTACCTAACCCGCGCCAAGAGACTAGATCCAGATGGTCACACCCGTCTGCGTGCCTTCGGCCCCATCCTTGCTTGCTATGTAGCACCAATCTTCGCCGGAAGCCTCATGGAGAAAGGTCCGACCGTTCTTGGCCTTCGCACGAGCGAACTAGCCGAAGACGCCGAAGTCGACATCACAGTGCCAATTACCGCCGTTCTCGACCGCTTGGCAGCACTCGCGGCCAACGAAGAGAACTGGAAAGGTAAGTACACCGTTGCACTTCCTGAAGCGTCCCGAGCTCCTTGGGCCGGGGTTTCCCCACCAAGAAGTGGTTGGGAGCAGATTGGTGAAGTTCAAGAAGAGTTACTAACCGAAATCGCTAAAACCGGTATCGCGGAGGTCGCCGACTCGATCCCTGAATCTGTTGGTGGACCAATCGCCGCACGTATTCGTGGCGAAATCTGGGGACGCTCGATGCAGTTCGACTCAAACGTTCCAACTGGAGCCGCATTTGTCGCCGCCGGCCTTGGCTTCCTAACCGAAAACGAAGTTGTACCGATTTACGAAACTCAAGGCTGGGTTCGACTAAGCCCAATGAATGGGCACATTCTTTCGAAAGTAGCTCAGTCTCTCTAGCGATCCATCATGTTGACCAGTGAGATGGCGGCGCGTTCCAGATAATCCCAGAGGGTTGCATCATTTAGCGGTGAAAGTTCAAGTGAATCCACAGCTGATCGCATGTGTTTTAGCCAGGCGTCCTTGGCTGCTGGGGTAATTGGGAAAACGTTGTGTCTCATGCGGAGGCGTGGGTGTCCTCGTTGTTCTGAGTAGGTATGAGGCCCACCCCAATACTGTTCTAAAAACATCCGTAGGCGTTCTTTGGCTGGGCCTAAGTCTTCTTCTGGATACATTGGGCGAAGCAGCGGATCTTCGCTTACGCCATCATAAAACTTGTCGACAAGTTTGCGAAACGTTTCGGTTCCGCCAATTTGTTCGAAGAAAATCTCGTCCAAGTTATTTCTTTAGATTCACTGTGAAGCTGTTGCCGCTCGATGCTAGCGAAATCTTTGACTTCTTCAGTTCGGCAACGAGTGCTGCTCGAAGTTCTCGAGAAACATCGTCGACAGCTTTAGGGGAGACCTGTTGAACAAGACGTATTACGAGCGAGTCGCCTGAAATCGACTGAATTCCCCAAACCTCGGCGGCGCCAACTAGTTGAGAACCCGCTGTCTTCGACTTAGCAACAGTTCCGGCGGCTGCAAGCATCGCTGTCTTCGCCTTCTCGATCTCGACTGATGGGTCGAACGATAGATCAACGATGACGCGGCTGAATCCCTGTGATTTATTGCCAACACGAGCAATTTCACCGTTGCGAACATACCAAAGAGTTCCCTCAACATCGCGAACCTGGGTAACGCGAAGACCAACTGCTTCGATGGCTCCCTTTACTTCACCGAGGTCAACCACGTCGCCAACGCCGTACTGGTCTTCAAAGACGATGAATAGACCGCTGATAAGGTCGCGAACCAGCGACTGAGCGCCGAAACCAACTGCGGCACCCAAGATTCCAGCGCCGGCAATTAGAGCGCCCACCTGAACGCCAAGTTCGTTGAGAACCATGGTTAGTGTGACCAGGGCAATGCCCCAGGTGATGAAGTTAGAGAGAACCGATCCAATGGTCTTGGTTCGCTGAACAACGCGGGCCTTAACCAAAGGTGATTCGGCGTCTTCGGCAACGGCCTTAGCTTCAGACTTCACACCTGACACCACACCAGAAACCACTCGGCGCACTGAAACCAAAAGCAGCGCACGTCCGATCACAGCAATCAGCAGTATCAGGACGACGTGAATTGGGGTCTGGTAGGTAGTCCAGAATTCAGTGAACCAAGCGGTATTCATTACTTATCGGCCTTCTGTGCCTTTAGCGCGCGCTCAACGTTGGCAAGGTTTTCGACCACGATGCGCTTCAAAGCAGGAATTGCGGCAATCTCTGGGCGCTCAATGAACGCTCGAGTTTTCGCAACCAAATCCACCGAAGCCAGAGG
>JBJOJC010000104.1:0-12921 GCA_046046825.1 Actinomycetota bacterium
CCATATAAGAGTAGGTTTCGTGCATGCGCGAGTTGTCTTGAACAAAGGCGTTGAAAGTGAGTGAGCGCTTGCCGAAGAGGGTTTGGGTTTTATAGCCAGGCGCCCAGTCGAACTTGATCTTGAACGAAGGTCGGTAATAGAGGTTATTCAGGCGAGAGTGGGTGGTGCTTCCCTTGATGCGAATACCAACGTTGATCTGCTGGGTGGTGGTGCCGTCGTAGGTTAGCTTGAACTTGGCGGCAACGTATTTCTCATTGTTGTAGCTGTTTAGTTTGTCGATGCTTTTCTGCGGAAGCTCGATGAAGGTTTGCGAAATCTTGCTCGGGTCGAAGATGCGATCTAGCTCGTTCACAACTGGAACGGGTTTTTCGGTCGGCACAGGTTTGGCGGTGGCGCTCGGCTTGGCGGCGAAAAGGCCTGGGAAGAAAATGACTACGGCAATAACGGCGACGGCAATAACCACGCTGGTTATCGAGAGCAGCAGTGGCAGTCTTTTTTTAGCCATAGGTTTAGACTTGCTCCATGCTTCGAGTTGACCCGTTTGAATTTTTCGCCTCGCTGGGCGTAGACCTAGTAGTAGTTGCGTTATTGGCCTTTGTTCTATTTTACCGCCGCCACCGCGAACGTGAAATGGCTATCGCGATTGCCGCCATCAACATCACCCTTTGGTCGCTAACCGGAGCACTCGCTTCTTACACGCTTTCACTGGGTGTTGGTTTCGCGCTGTTCGCTGTTGTGAGCATTATTCGTCTGCGTTCGTCGACTGCGTCATGGATTTCAATGGCCTACCTGCTGGTTGGTCTTGGCTCTGGTTTGATCATCGGTCTGACCGGCTTCAACCTCATGGAAAAGATCGAATACGCCGGATTCATGGTTCTAGTAATGGCAATAGTTGACTCGCGCTACTTCCTAAAGGGCAAAGCCGACGACGCCAAAACTTCGATCACTCTCGACGGAACCGATGTTGACCCAGAGTCATTGAAGACCCGCGTTGAAGCACTACTAAATGTTGAAGCGGTAAGCATCAGCGTGAAGAACGTTGTGGTTACCCCGCCCTCAATCAAGGTCGACGTAACGTACCGTAAGCGAAATGCCAAAGTCTAACTACGACTACCAGCAGCACCCTCACGTTGAGGCACGTAAGGCTGCTCCGCCAAAAGTAACTCACCATCGCAAAAACAAGCTGTCGCTAAACGACCGCATTGGGCTAGGAATCACCAAGCGCGTTGGAAGCATGTGGGCGGCCTACGCTTTCGGTTTGCTGACTCTGGTTTCGCTACCGGCAGCCATTGCCTCGGGTAGCCCAATCATCATCGTGGCTTGGATTGCGCAGACTTTCCTTCAGCTCGTATTGCTACCGATCATCATCGTTGGGCAGAACCTTCAGGCGCACGAAACCGAGAAGCGCGCAATTGCAACCTACGACGACGCGGGTGCGATTTTGGAGGAAGCCAAGCAGATTCAGAACCACCTAACGGTTCAGGACACCGCGCTAAACCACCTCATCGATCGACTCGAAGCGATTGAAACCAAAATCATCAACGCAAGCAAGAAGTAATGCGCCTAGTAATTGCCCGCTGTTCGGTTGACTATGCCGGCCGTTTATCCGCACACCTGCCGCTAGCCACTCGTTTGCTGATGCTCAAGGGCGATGGCTCGATTCTGGTTCACAGCGACTCCGGTTCCTACAAACCGCTCAACTGGATGAACCCGCCTTGCACCATCACCAAAAAGGAACCCGACGAAGAGCAGGCGGCGCTCGGCGTGAAAGAGGTTTGGCGTGTTAGCCAAGCGAAAACCGCCGACATTCTTTACGTGCTGATTCACGAAATCATCGAAGACATCGAGCACCACCTGGGGGAAGACCCTGGGCTAATCAAAGACGGCGTGGAAGCGCACCTCCAAAAGCTGTTGGCTGAACACCTAGAAGTCTGGGACGAAAACGCCACCCTGATTCGCCGCGAATATTTCACCGCGATTGGTCCGGTTGATATTTTGGCCAAAGATGGTTCCGGCGCCACGGTAGCAATCGAGCTCAAGCGTCGCGGAGACATCGACGGCGTTGAGCAGCTAACCCGCTACCTAGAACTTTTAAACCGCGACCCACAGCTTCGCCCGGTTCGGGGAATATTTGCTGCGCAGGAAATCAAGCCTCAGGCGCGAACTCTGGCCGAAGACCGGGGCATCGAGTGCTTGGTTTTGAACTATGACGAACTGCGCGGGCTCGACACAGCACACAACCGACTTTTCTAAATCGGAAATTAGACCGCGTTCAATGCACGTGTTTTCCCCAGGGCGGGTGAAAACTTGAAACATGACTACTCCAAAGAAGCCAGCGGCCAAGAAGCCAGCTGCTAAAAAACCAATCGCCAAGAAAACCGTTTCTGCAGCAAAGCCTGCAGCGGCTAAGCCAGTTGCCAAGAAGGCTGCTCCAAAGCCAGCCGCGCGCCCAGCTGCTAAGCCAGTAGCCAAGAAGGCTGCTCCAAAGCCAACTGCTAAGCCAGCTGCTAAGAAAATAGTTGCGAAGAAGCCTGTAGTTCGCAAGGCGGCACCGAAAGTAGCCGCTAAAGCTGCAGTAGTGGCCGCACCTGTTTACAGCTTCGAGAAGCCATACAAATTCCTGACCGGATTCGATGACAGTGACTTCTGTGGCAAAGTTTCCGCTCACCTGAACGCTGGCTACGTGCTAGCGGGTTCAGCAACCATGACCACCGTTGGTGGCAAGGTTTACGTGGGGCAGCCTGTTTACAAGGCAAGTAACCTAGCTAAGAAGCCAGCGACTAAGGCCAAGAAAAAGAAGTAATTTCGAACCTTTCTAGAAACTAACCCGTCGGTGAAAATCGACGGGTTAGTTTTTGTTTTGACTAAATTCAAGTAGTTTGGAAGAAAGCGTCGCGGTTTAGCGACATGTGCGGCTGGAAATCCTTTGGGAGTTTCATGAAACGCGTCGGCATCATCACGGCAACGGCTGTGGGTCTATTGTTTTTGGCGCCGGCTGGGGCCGACCTCGCTAGCGCATCTGGTACCCATCAAATCACTCTGATGCCAAACGGTTCAACCAGCTCGGCCAAGGTGATCAAAACCTCTGCCCACAGCTACAAGCTGCCGAAGGTTAGCTTTAGCCGCCCAGGTTACTCGTTTGTTGGTTGGGCCAAAACCCTTCGTGGGCCGAAAGCTTATTCCGACCGCGCCACCGTGCGCTTCACCTCGAGCATCAAGCTTTATGCCATCTGGAAAGAGGTTCTTCCAACCGCACCCAACGTAATTGGCCACACCGTGGGCAGCCTGCTTTGGCACGAGGAGTTCCGAGGAAGCGCGGGAAGTGCCATCGATTCAAATAGCTGGACTTCACGCTACTGCGGGCTTGAGGCAAGCAATGGCGGTGGCACCTGCCACAACAACGAGCCTCAGTGGTACCTGCCTTCGGCGGTCGCCCTCGACGGCACTTCGGCTGGCAACGCGGTAATCACCACAACGCGGGTTTACTCGGCTCCGGTAGGCGGCATCTGCAAGGCTTGGTCGGGCTGCCAGTTCACCAGTGCTCGATTCGACACCCAAGGCAAGGTGGCTTTCAAATACGGCTACATTGAGGCTCGCATCAAGATGCCGGCCGGTGGAAGAAACTGGCCAGCCTTTTGGGCGCTGGGTGAAAACATCACCGACATTTCTTGGCCGCAATCTGGCGAAATCGACATCGCCGAGCAGGGTGGCAATACCCCAACTCGCAACTCCGGTGCAATCCACTACTCAACCAATGGCGTTGCCAATGATTGCTGTGGCAACCACACCTACGACTACGGCGACTTCACCGGTCCAAACTATTCGGCAGATTTTCACACCTACGCAATGGCCTGGACGCCGAATCGTATCGAATTATTGGTCGATGGCCGGGTCTTCAAGACCTTCACCAGTTCCACGATTCGCTCACAGCACTGGAGCTTCAACAACCCGTTCTTCTTGATCCTAAATAACGCCACTGGCGACTTCGGAGGCGCTTGGACTAACTGGTCGCAGAGCCAGATGACCATCGATTACGTTCGTGCCTGGAAGCTGGATAACCAGGGCGAAGTGTTCATTCGCTAATGAGCGGTTAATGAAAGTTGGCCCCCGGGAATCCCGGGGGCCAACTTCTTTTATCTGTGTTTAACTATCCCACTTTGGAGGTTGAGGTAGTTAGCGCGTAGACCGTGCCTGCGGCAGTGGTAGCGGTTAGAGCAACGCGGATGTACTTACCCTTGTCTGACGTGGTCAGGGTGTAGGTAGCTGCGGTTGCGCCGCTGATGGTCGAACACTTGTCACTCGATGCAGGAGCTGTTGACTTTGCAGTCTTGCCCTGAACTGAGCAGCGGTACCACTTGAATCCACGAGTGATTCGGTTACCAGCAAAGGTCACACCGGCAGCGGTTAGTACACGTCCAACCTTGGCGGTACCCGACTTGGTTGGGGTTCCAACCTTGGTAGGTAGTGCGAAGCCGTTGAAGGCTACGTTGTCGATGTAGAACTTCTTGCTCAACATTGGGGTAACTGGGTTGGTTACACCTGCAGGCAGGATGTCTGCGTCAGCCCAGTATGGGAAGAATGCTAGCTGGGTGTAGTTCTTGTCTGCACTCCAAACACCGTTGGCGCCTGAAAGGGTCGACATGTCGATGCTGAATGTCTGCCAGCCCTTCTTAGCCTTGAACGCCGCGCGAACTGCGCTGTTGTCGGAAGCGATTAGCTTGATCGATACAGGAGTCAGCGTAGAGATTGGTGAGTAGTAGTCGAACTTGATGGTCTTGTATAGCGAGCTGGTGATTACTTCACCGGCTGGAGCTGCTACAAGGTTCAAACCGGTCCAAGCGTCGCCGCCGACCTTGTTGAACTCAAGTGCCTTACCAGTGTGCTTTAGAGAACCAGCAGGAGTAACGATTCCTGAACCACCGCTACCGAACGAACCAGCCCACTTTGCATCTGAGGCGCTACCGGCAGCTAGGGAACCTAGGGTGTCGGCAGTTTCAAAGGTTAGTAGGTGAGGTACATCTGGACCCGGAGGGGTGTCTGCACCAGTGATGACTTCGTAGGTTAGGTCGTCAAGGATGTATGCCTTGCTAACGGTTGCGCTAGCGCCACCGTTTCCCCAGTCTTCGTGCGAGTTTCCAGCGATTGCGTTCTCTGGGTCCATCACTAATGAAAGAGTGGTGTAGCTGTAGTTCGAAATGTAGGTTCCGCTGGTTGGCGAAGCAAAGTTGAACGACAGGGTGTTGTAGGCATCTGCGGTAGTTGCGGTTGCAACAGCCTTCAGTACGTTTCCACCGAAGGTGTCGGTAAGAGTAGCTTCAACAGGAACGTTAGCGTCGGCAGCCTTCACCTTGATGGTGATTACCTTGTTGGCGCTCGAAATCAGTGATGATCCATTAGCGACCTTGGCTACCTGAATGCCCGAGCTTGCTGCTCCAGCCTGTGCCTTTTGAACCCAAAGTGCACCATTTGTGCCCGAGCCGTCGTCTTGAACAGCCCAGTTATGAGCAGCCCATCCATCACGGCCGTGCCAGTTCTTGTCTCCGGTTACCCAAGGAGCGTTCATGCCAGCTTCGCTGTCTAGCCAAGGAGCCCAGTCGGTTCCTCCGCCACCACCGGTGTGCATTAATACTGGGTAGTCGGCTGCGTTGGTGCTGGTGTAGTCAACTACAGTTGGGGCGGCGCTAGCTGCAAGTGGTGAACCTGCTAGCAAAGCACCGGTGATTCCTACGGTCGCCATCATTGCGATGCGACTTCGCAGGACGCTTGAATTGCTTGACATCCTTGTTCCTTTCAGTACCTTTTTGGGAACGCGCGCACACACGTCATATTGGTGATGTTACCTGAAAGCGGTTTCACGTGAAAGCGATTTCACGAAAAAACGGGACCGTTACTAAATCTTTATAAATACTTCCCCGACACCATTTATCGCATAAACGCGAACGTGGTCGAGAATCATTTCGGCGGAAGTCAGAGCTGGGTCAATCTCGCCGGTGAAGCCGCCGCCCATGGCCAAGTTGGTGATGATGTAAAACGGGTGATCGAAAACCCATTCGTTCGGCGAAACGTCGGCTCGAATCTTGCGCGAAAAAGGAACGCCATCGAACAGCCAGGTGATGGAATCAGGAAGCCAGTCAACTGCGAAGGTGTGAAAGTCGTTGTCCATGGCGAACGGGGTTCGCCACTCTTTGCCGCAACCCTCTTCGCCAGAGTAGCCAGGGCCGTGCAAAGTTGCCACAAGGTTGCCAGGGTCTTTACCGCGCACCTCGAGAATGTCGATTTCACCGCAGGTCGGCCAAGTCACTTCATTCAAATTCGAACCAAGCATCCAGAATGCTGGCCAGGTCCCCGCTCCGGAAGGGATCTTCACTCGAGCTTCGATGCGCCCGTACTGAACTTCAACTTTGCCCTTGGTGGTTAGTTTGGCGCTCAGCCATTCGGCGGGTTCACCGTAGTAGGCAGGGTAGTTTGCCGAGTCGGTGTTCTTGACCGCGTGAATGACTAGTTCCGATGAACCACTGATGGAAGCCTGCTCTGGCAAATACCATTCGCGCTCCTGATTACCCCAGCCAGGAATGCCAGCTTGGGTACCATCGCCGATGTCATAGTTCCAGAATGATTCGTTTGGTCGAGAATTGCTCGGCCCTTCGAATTCATCAGACCAGAGGAGCTTTAGTTCACTCATTTGAATTAAGGCTTGCCGGCAGCAATGGCGCTAGAAGTTCCGTAGACCTTGCCAACGCCATTTAGAGAGTAGTAGCGGATGTAGTCGATCGACATGCGAGCGCTGTTGAGGTCTGGGTCGATGTCACCCGCGAACCAGCCGCCAGCAGCAACGTTCATGATCATGAACATCTGCTTGTTGAAAACATAGGTGTGGTTGCCAACAATGCTTGGAGTCACGGTGTGATAAACCTTGCCGTCTACCGACCACTGCATCTTGTTGTAGGTCCAGTCGAGTGCGTAAACGTGGTAGCCGGCGCCAATCTTGGTTCCCAAGGTCTTGGTGTCAACGATGCCGTCGCCGCCAGAGTAGCCAGGGCCGTGTGCTGTGCCGTGAACGGTGTAAGGCTCTGAGCCCTTGGTTTCCATGATGTCAATTTCGCCACAGTTAGGCCAGGCGTTGGTTGAGATGTCGGTGCCGAGTAGCCAGAATGCCGGCCAGGTTCCATCGCCAACCGGAACGCGGATACGTGCTTCGAGTCTTCCGTACTTGAAACTGATCTTGTTCTTGGTCTGAAGGCGTGAGCTTTCGAATTCGCAAGCATTTCCCGGGGTGTCGATTGGGCACTGCTCATAGAGGTCTTCAAGGTCTGGAGTGATGCGGTTCAGGTTGATGTTCAACTGCCCGGTTCCACTCAATACCGCATTGTGGTTGGTGTAAGCCTGGTGCTCATTGTTACCCCAGCCACCACCACCCATGTCGTAATTGAAGATTTTTGAGTTTGGCTTGGTTCCCGCTTTACCGGTGAACTCTTGCTTCCAAAGAAGTTTCTTGTAAACGGTGGCCTGCTTCGGGCTCGGGGTTAGACCCTGCGATGCCGAAGGTTGCAGAGTAATCAGCGCGCTGGCAGCGAGCCCGATGGCGATTAGTTTTAGTGCCTTGTTTGACTTTTTCAACTGCTTCTCTCTTCGCTCACTATAAAAATTTTTGGATCTGAAAATCTGGTAACGATTCGGTAACAACGGGCTTTTCTCCCAAAAACCGATTTGCTATGAAACCGCTTTCACAGAGAATGGTAACATCGTGAAACCGATTTCACGATAGCAGTATAAAAGTTGGTTCTTGGGTGCCGACGCACATCGGCACCCAAGATCTCACACTAGGAGCTCAAGATGAACCGTAAGACTTCCCTTCGAAGCGCGATGGCACTACTAGTAGTAGCCAGCCTCACCTTGGTTGGAATTCAGCCAGCACAAGCCGCCAAGACTCAGGTGACCATCTGGTCTTATGGAAACGTTATTGAGCCATGGGGTGAGCAGGAGTACGAGCGCCTAAACCCAAACATCGATCTGAAAATCAAGAAGAACTCGATGGACGCCAATCACCAGTCGCTGATCACTGCGTTCAAGGCGAACACCACCCCAGACATCGCAGCCATCGAGGTTTCCTACTCTGGCTTCTTCCGTTCTTACCCTAAGTACTTCACCAACCTGGCCGGGCTACTAAACGAGAATGACTACCTGGACTGGCGCTGGGACCAGGGTGTTGGTACTGATGGCAAAGTCATCGGTATTCCAACCGACGTGGGTGGCCTTCAAGTTGCCTACCGCAAGGACCTTTTCAAAGCACACGGATTACCAACCGACCGCGAAGCAGTTGGAAAGCTATGGCCAACCTGGCAGGCATTCATCAACACCGGAAAGACCTATGTGTCCAAGTTGAGCACTGCTGAGAAGGCTTCGTGCAAGACCAAGAAGGTTTGCTACGGTTTCATCGACAACGCCGGAACCATGTATCCAGCAATCTTGAACCAGGGTGCCAAGAAGTACTACGAGTCCAACGGAACCCTGATCTACAACAGCAACGCCAACGTAAAGACCGCGTTTACAACCACTGCAACCGCCATGAACTCTGGTATCAGCACTCGCATAAACCAGTTCACCTCCGACTGGAACGCTGGAATGATGAAGGGTGTATTTGCCACCGTTCTAGCTCCAGCCTGGATGCTCGACTACATCAAGCAGCAGGCCAAGAGCACCTCCGGTAAGTGGGATGTTGCCGACCTACCTGGTGGTGGTGGAAACCTCGGCGGTAGCCAGCTTTCGGTTCCAGCAGCAGCTAAGCACCCAGCAGAGGCCAAGGCCTTCATCAAGTGGTACCTATCTCCAGCTATCCAGCTACAGATCTTCAAGCGCTACGGTCTGTTCCCATCGGCTTCGTCGCTATACAACGACCCAGCTCTCACCGGGTACAAGGACAAGTTCTTTAGCAACGCTCCTATCGGGCAGATCTACGTAACCGGCGCTCGCCAGCTACGTCCGATCTTCGAAGGTAAGAACCAGCGCGCCATCGACAACTACTTCGGCCAGGCACTTGCCAAGGTGGCGGTAGGAAAGATGACGGCCTCGGCGGCCTGGAGTGATGCGATCACTCAGATCTCCAAGAACATTAAGAATTAGCGGACTTCTATGTCGAACTCTGCCAATTCGTTGGCTGCGCCTAAAAAGCGCAGACCAACCAATGTCTTCAAATCTGAGAATCCGCACAAGCCGGAAAAACCAAAGCGTTCGAAGCGCTCTGACCGTCGTAAGAACACCGAAAACGGTATCAAGGCACTGAACCCGAACTGGGGTTACGCATTCGTAGCACCGTTCTTCGTGATGTTCCTGATCTTCGGTCTAGCTCCGGTTATCTACTCAATCTGGATTGCCTTCTACAACTGGGATCCACTGGGCGATGAGCAGCAGTTCTACGGGTTAACCAACTTCACCGATCTGATCGTTGATGAGAACTTCTGGATTGCTCTGCGAAACACCTTCAGCATCTGGTTCTTCTCAACCATTCCGCAGATGATCATGGCGATTGGTCTAGCCAGCATTCTTCGCAACCCTCGACTAAAGGGCGCGACCTTCTGGCGAACCATTCTCCTGGTTCCAAACATCACCTCGGTGTTGGCCATCGCCATCGTCTTCGGTCAGCTCTTCGGCCGCGACTTCGGTTTGGTGAACTTGGCTCTTACCTATCTGGGAATGCCGTCGCACATCGACTGGATTTCGGAGCCGCTACCTAGCCACATCGCTATCGCGACCATGATCACCTGGCGCTGGCTTGGCTATAACGCCCTGATTTTCTTAGCGTCGATGTTGGCGATTCCTTCATACCTTTACGAGTCAGCCGACCTCGACGGCGCCAGCAAGTGGCAGCAGTTCCGTTACATCACGCTGCCTCAGCTTCGTAACACCATCACCTTTGTGCTGATCGTTGGCACCATCGGTGGTCTACAAGTATTCGCCGAGCCACTAACCCTCGGCGGCAATATGTCTGGTGGTGACAGCCGACAGTTCTCAACCCTGACTCTATTCCTATACGAGCAAGCGTTTGTTAACAACCGTTGGGGTTATGCAGCAGCGATTGGCATCTTCATCACCATCATCGTGATGATCATTTCGGCAATCAACTTTGCAATCACCAGACGAATTTCGAGTGAGGACACTAAGAATTGAGCACTCTAAATATCAATGACGCTACTTTGAAAGCGCCAAGGAGAAAAGTTCCTCGCTGGCGCAAGATGTCGCCGCTTTCCTACATCACGCTAGGTCTGGTCGGTTTCATCTCGGTGTTCCCCTTCTACTGGATGGTCATCGTTGCTTCAAACGGTAACGACGAAATTTCGAAAGAAACCCCTACCCTTCTTATCGGCCCACGTTTGCCTGAGGTTATCGGGCACGTTTTCGAAGCCAACGAGTATTTCGGTGTTTCGATGTGGAATACCGTTTTCGTGGGAACCATCGTGGCTGCAGCCCAGGTGTTCTTCTCCTCGGTGGCTGGCTTTGCTTTCGCGAAGCTGAACTTCAAGGGTCGTAAGTTCTTGGTGCTCTTCGTGGTTGGAACCATGATGTTGCCGAGCCAACTTGGCATCATTCCGCTTTACATGCTGATGGCAAACCTCGGCTGGATCAACACCTTAACCGCACTTATCGTGCCGGCACTGGTAACCGCTTTTGGTGTGTTCTGGATGCGTCAGATCATCGACGCCCAGGTGCCAAACGAATTGCTTGAAGCTGCCAGCATCGACGGAGCCGGTGTGTTCCGCATCTACTGGCGAATCGTCTTCCCACTGATTCTTCAGAGCGGTTTCGTGCTCGGCTTGTTCAGCTTCCTGGCTGTCTGGAACGACTTCCTATGGCCACTGTTGGTACTAAACGACCCACAGCAGTTCACCGTGCAGGTTGCTGTGAACCAGCTTCAGAGCGCCTACACCATCGACTACGCACTAAACCTCGGTGGCGCATTCTTGGCCACCGCACCACTACTAGTGCTCTTCCTCTTCGTTGGCCGCAAGTTGGTTAGCGGAGTTATGGATGGAGCCGTGAAGGGATAACTATGTCATTTCCAAGTAACTTCACCTGGGGTGCCGCAACCGCCAGTTACCAGATCGAGGGCGCTGCCCACGAGGATGGTCGCGGACCGAGCGTTTGGGATACCTTCGCCGCAACACCTGGCAAGGTCTTCAACGGTGACAACGGCGACGTAGCGTGCGATCACTACCACCGCGTTCCACAAGACGTAGCGATCATGAAAGACCTCGGTCTTCACGCCTACCGTTTCTCAATTGCCTGGCCACGTCTTTACCCTCAGGGTGACAAAGTTCGTGAACAGCGCGGATTCGATTTCTACTCCCGTCTAATCGACGAACTGTTGGAAAACGGAATCAAGCCGCTACCAACCATGTACCACTGGGACCTACCTCAGGCTCTTCAAGATAATGGCGGCTGGGCCAACCGCGACACCGCACTGCGTTTCGGTGAGTATGCCGGCAAAATCGTCGAAGCTTATTCAGACCGCGTCGACAAGTGGATCACTCTCAACGAACCTTGGTGTTTCACCTGGCTCGGTTACATGTCTGGTGTTCACGCTCCAGGCGTAAAGGATCTCGACCAGGCGATTGCTGCGGCTCACCACAGCGCCCTAGGTCACGCTGAGGCCGTTCGTGCCACTCGCGCAATCGACCCAACCGCGCTGATTGGTCAGACCCTAAACATGACCAACTACATCGTTTCCGACCCGAACAACCCTGAACTGGTTGAACTGGCTCGACTACAGGATGCCCACATCAACCGTTGGTGGATTGAAGCCGAGCAAACCGGTCACTACCCGAGTGAACTCGTTGAGTACTTCGGCGACCGACTAGCCAAGGTGATGTTGCCGGGAGACCACGAGCTTTTGAAGGTTGACACCGACTTCCTCGGAATCAACTACTACAGCGACTCATTTATTGGAACTCCAGGACCAGACGACAAGCGTGCCATGGATGGCGGACCACACCCATTCCCACAGCGTGCCAGCGGTAAGGTGCCAGAACCAACCACCGACATGGGTTGGCCAATCACGCCTGAAGGTATTAAGAACCTCCTGCTTCGCATCAACCGCGACTGGCCTCAGATCAGCAGCATCGCCGTAACCGAAAACGGTGCCGCATATGACTACCCAGTTGAGGATGGCCAAGTAAACGATCACCTTCGCGTTGACTACATCTCCGCTCACCTCGAGCAACTCGCCGAAGCCATTGAAATGGGTGTTCCACTCGACTCATACTTCGCCTGGTCGCTAATGGACAACTACGAGTGGGCTGAAGGCTACCGCAAGCGTTTTGGCCTAGTTCACGTTGACTTTGAAACCCAAGAGCGCATCCCTAAATTGAGTGCCAAGGTATACAAGGACATTGTCGCCAGCAATGGGAGTAACATTAGGAAGATTATTGAGTCGATAAGGGTGTGATCGATACGTGGCCGCAAAGCAGAAAAACCGCGTAACCTATGCCGAGATAGCAAAGCTATCCGGTGTGAGTGAGGCCACGGTATCCCGCGTACTCAACGGCGACCCAAAGGTCGATGCCGATCGAATAGCTGCTGTTACGAAAGCGGTCGACAAGCTCGGCTACAAAAAACATCGCGCTGCCGCAGCTCTGGCTTCTGGTCGCACCGGCCTAATTGCCGTGGTTATCGACGACGATCTCTCGGTTTTCCAAGACCCGTTTTGGGGAGCAATTACCAATGGCATCAGCCGAGTGCTTATGGACAACGAAATGCAAACGCTGCTACTAGTGGCCCCGCTAGACGACGTTGACTCTCCGGTTGCCAACTACCTCCAGCGTGGCGAAGTTGATGGCGCGATTTTCTTGCAGCTCCACAAAGACACTCTGATTAAGCGTTTGGCAAAGCAGAAGTTGCCACTGGTTGTAAACGGAACTCCGCATACCA
>JBJOJC010000105.1:0-4274 GCA_046046825.1 Actinomycetota bacterium
ACCACAATCAACTGGTCGGGATGACAGGATTTGAACCTGCAGCCCCCTGTTCCCAAAACAGGTGCGCTACCAAATTGCGCCACATCCCGTTGCCGCTCTGAAATTTCTCAAAACAAAACAACCTAAGTAACTCTATCCCATAAGATAGACCAGTAAGTGAGATTTCAGAAAAAGAAATCACTTGCGGGTGTAGCTCAATGGTAGAGCCTCAGTCTTCCAAACTGATGGTGCGAGTTCGATTCTCGTCACCCGCTCCAATTACTTCTGACACTTAGGGCAGAAATACAGCTTTCGCCCAGCCATAACCTCTAGGACGATGTGCGTGCGGCATTTGCGGCAAGGCTCGCCGTTTCGTTTGTAAACATGGTGACGATCTGGTTTGCCGGGATCTTCGTCTAAGTAGCCATCACGCGTGAGCATCACTCCGTGAATAACTCCAAGAGCTAGCAGTTGGACTGAGTCTTTCCAAAGTTCTCTGATTTGCTTTGTGTTCAGCTGAATTCCGGGAGTGTGAGGATTAATTCTTGCCCGGTAGAGAATCTCGGCGCGGTAGACGTTTCCGATTCCGCTGATTATGTCCTGGTTCATGAGCAAAAGGCCGATTGCGGTCTTCGATGTGCTGATGTTCTTTTGGAAGCGTTTGAACTGGGTGCCGTCGTCGGGGTTTAGTGGGTCTGGGCCGAGGCGGTTTTCAAGTTTGGTTAGTTCGTGCGGTTCGATTAGTTCGCAGATGGTTGGGCCACGGAGGTCCGCCATGTCTTTGGTTGTGAAGAAGCGGGCTCTAACTTGGCCCTGGACTTCTGGAAGTTCGCCCTTTTCAAGTTTTACGAAACGCCATTTGCCATAGATACCAAGGTGAATGCGCAGGGTTTGACCGTTTTCGAAGTTGAGGAACATTTGTTTGCCGATTGCCCAGGCTCTGGTCAGTTTGGTTCCTGAGATCAGTTTGGCGCTTGTTGTGAAGCGACCTTGAGGGGAATCTACGGTCAGTTTCTTACCAGCAAACAGTTCGTTGAAGCTGTTTGCTATTCGATGGACTGTGTGACCCTCGGGCACTTAGAGGATTACTTCGCCGGAGGTTTCGTAGTTGCCGATCTTGTTGATTCGGCGAACGTGGCGTTCGTCGTTGCTGAACGGTTCGGCGATGAAGAGTTTGATTAGGTGAAGAACTTCGTCTTGCGAGTGCTGGCGGGCACCCACGGCGACCACGTTGGCATCATTGTGTTCGCGGGCAAGCTTGGCGGTTGATTCGTTCCAAACTAGCGCTGCGCGAATGCCCTCAACCTTGTTGGCCGCGATCTGTTCACCGTTTCCTGAACCACCGAGAACGATTCCTAGGGCTTCTACGCCTGCTTTTTGGTCGGCAACCACCGCGAGCGCTGCATTGATGCAGAAGCCTGGGTAGTCGTCCAGGGCGTCGTAGTGGTCTGGTCCATGATCGAAAACGTTGTGACCGGCTTTGGTCAATTCCTCGATGAGGAAGTGAGAAAGTTCTAAACCTGCGTGGTCGGTGGCGATGTGGATGCGCATAGTGTCTAGGCTAGTGGAGAACCCTTTATTGGATTGATAGGAAACTACAAATGCCTGGTGAAAACCTAACCCGAATTGAGGCTGCCGAGCGCGCTGGTCTACTCGGTGTTGAGTCTTACCGTATTGAGCTAGACCTCACTACATCGGAGACCACGTTCCGCTCAAAGACCACTGTTCGCTTCTCTGCGAAAGATGGTGCTTCGACGTTCATCGATGCCATTACTTCTGAGGTGCACTCGATTACTTTGAACGGTGAGTCCCTTGCTGTTTCTCTATCAGATGGCGTTCGCATCTCTCTACCTAACCTGGCTTCATCTAATGAACTGGTAGTCGACGCCGACATGTTCTACATGAACACTGGTGAAGGTCTACACCGCTTCGTTGACCCTGTCGATGGTGAGGTTTACCTCTACTCTCAGTTCGAGGTGCCAGACAGCCGCCGCGTTTTCGCCGTTTTTGAGCAGCCTGACCTGAAGGCAACCTTCCAGTTCGTGGCCACTACCCCGGCTCACTGGACTGTTATCTCTAACCAGACCACCCCGAAGCCAGTTACTTTGGACGGTGACAAGGCTCTATGGGAGTTCTCCCCTACCCCGCGCATTTCTTCCTACATCACCGCACTTATTGCGGGTCCTTATGTGGGGGAAGTCTCGTCGCTAGTTTCTTCAAACGGCAAGACCATTCCGCTTGGTTTCTGGTGCCGCTCAAGTTTGAAGCAGTACCTAGACCACGACTACCTGTTCGACATCACACGCGCCGGTTTTGAGTTCTTCGAGAAGACCTTCTCAACGCCTTACCCGTTCGAGAAGTATGACCAGATCATGGCTCCAGACTTTAACGCTGGCGCTATGGAGAACGCTGGAGCGGTTACATTCAACGAGATCTACGTATTCCGCGGCGCTTCGTCTGAGGCTATTCAGGAGCGTCGTGTTGTTACCATCCTGCACGAGCTGGCTCACATGTGGTTCGGCGACCTAGTAACCATGCGTTGGTGGAACGACCTATGGCTCAACGAGTCATTCGCAGAGTACACCTCAACCCTGGCCACCGCAGAGGCAACCTCATGGGATGAAGCTTGGACCACCTTTGCTGCCGGCGAGAAGGCTTGGGCTTACCGTGCGGACCAACTATCAACCACTCACCCAATCGTTGCTGAAATCAATGACCTTGAAGACGTAATGATCAACTTCGACGGTATTACCTATGCCAAGGGAGCCTCAGTTCTAAAGCAGCTTGCCGCTTGGGTTGGCCGCGATGCATTCGCAGCCGGTGTGGCCGAGTACTTCAAGAAGCACGCATTCGGTAACGCTGTCCTTGCCGACTTACTGGTCGAGCTTGAGAAGTCTTCAGGTCGCGATCTTTCGGCTTGGTCGAAGCAGTGGCTAGAGACCGCTGGTGTGAACAAGCTTGAGCTCGACCTAGATGTTGACTCATCTGGTGTTATTACAAAGTTCAACATTCAGCAGTCTGCGATCGATGCCTACCCAGTTATTCGCGACCACCGCATGGCGGTTGGTTTCTACAACTTGGTCGATGGCAAAATCGTTCGCACCGACCGCGAGGAACTCGATGTTTCTGGCGTATCCACCTCGGTTCCTGCGTTCATTGGAAAGGCTAGTCCTGATCTAATCCTTCTAAACGACGACGACCTCGCCTACGCAAAGATTCGCCTCGATGACGCATCGTGGAAGTTCGCACTTGATAACTTGGACAAGTTCGACGACTCACTTGCTCGCACCATGATCTGGATGGCAGCTTGGGATGCAATGCGCGACGGCGAAACCCCGGCACGCGACTTTATTGACCTTGTGCTTGGCAACATCCAGTCGGAGACGCAAGGGTCTGCCCTTCAGACCCTGCTTCGCCAGATGGTTACAGTGAGCGCCTACTATGTGGCTCGCGACACCCAGGATGCTACCTTCACTAAGGTTGCCAAGCGTCTTTGGGAACTGACCCTCGCAGCGGACCCAGGCAGTGACGCTCAGTACATGTTCCTGAAGTTCTGGGCTATCTACGCTAGAGGCGAGTTTGCCGACACCATGGAACAGCTTCTTTCTGGCGAATTGCAGCTTCCTGGTCGCGTTATCGACCAAGACCAGCGTTGGTGGCTAATCATGTCACTGGTTGCAGTTGAGCGCCTAGGTAAGGCCGACATCGAAGCTGAACTAGCTAAGGACAACACTGCCAACGGCCGGAAGTTCGCCTTCCACGCCGAAGGTAACCTCCCTGGCAACAAGCAGGCATATTTCGACCGCCTTATCAACGACAAAGACCTATCGAACACTCTCATCGGCGAGGGCGTCATTGCTTTCCAAGAGCACTGGGACTCGAGCGACTTTGTTCCGTTCGTTGACCAGTACTTCGAGATGGTTCTTCCGGTTTGGGAATCGCGCACCTTCAAGATTGCCGAATACCTAATCGAGGGGCTTTACCCTACTGCACTTGCCTCGGATGCTCTCGTGAACCGCACCCAAGACTTCATCGACTCCCCTGCGGTTTCGTCGAAGCCTGCGTTGAAGCGAATCTTGATGGAAAACCTAGACAACGTAACTCGAGCACTCAAGGTTCAGAAGGCAGATAAGTAATGAACACCGTTTGGTTCACTGAATTCTGGACTACCTACCAGACCCCAATTCACGTAGTTCTGATTATGCTGATTGCAGTTATCGGACGTGCGCTGCTGTTGGTTTCAGTGCGCCGAGTGGTTTCTGGTGTGGTGTCAGGTGTGAAGTCTGAAGCCAAGG
>JBJOJC010000106.1:0-2755 GCA_046046825.1 Actinomycetota bacterium
CACCCGATTTCAAGAATCGTTTCATAAATGATTCTTTTTTGGCTGGCTCCTGGCCGTTCGCCTTGTCTTTCCCCACTTGACTCATCTCACTTGTAGGTGCACAGCCCGAATTCGGGCAGTAATAAGACCCATGTCAAATCCGCAAAACTGCGAACGACTGGGTCCACTAATAATTATGCCACCACTCGCTGACAAAAACTGCCAAGCAGCGACTACTTATAAGAACAGCTAAAGGAAGGAAAGTATTTCCCGTCGTTCTTAGAACTCGTCGGGGTTATTGCGCTGTCGATTCGCTAGGTAATCCTCGAGCTCGGCCGCAATTTCCTCAGCGTTTGGCTCGGCTGCCTTAGGTGCCGAAATCTGCACACCGAAACTGGTGGCGCGATCAGACTTGTAACCCTGCTCAAGATTGGCTACCAACTTTGAAAGCTCCTCGTTTTCCTCGACTTTTTTGGCGAGACGCTCGGCAAACCGAACTCCCTCCTCACGAAGTTGGTCGGTTGGGAAAACCAGCGCGGTCGCAGCCGTGATCAGCTCGAAACCAGTTACTGCTGCGGCTGGGTAATCGGAATCGTTTAGATAGTGAGGGACTAGCAGCACAAAGCCAACAACTGGAAGTCCGAGACGTGAAAGTCGGTATTCCAAAAGATGCACAATGTTTCCCGGAACTTGGGTTTCTGGGCGCCACTCGGAATAGCGCTCAATAAGTTCGGTACGGTTACCGCTGACCGTGATACCCACCGGCCTGGTGTGAGGAACTGGGAAAGGGATTGAGTGCACCCAGGTGAAATCGGTAATGGCGTAGGTGTCGACGATTTCCTCTACGGCATCGGCGAAAGCTTCCCAGCGGAAATCTGGCTCGTAACCGTGAAGGAACAGGAACGGGATACCAGACTCATCGCGAACCAGGTAGATACCCAAAACGGGAGGTTCGTAGCTTGCTAGATGATCCTTTTCGAAAAACATCATCGGACGACGCGCGCGATAGTCGAGGAGCTCGTCATTTTCGAAAGCGATTACCAATTCGCTGTCCAATTTGCTGAGGATGTTGTGAGCCATCTGCTCGATAACCTGACCGGCATCGGTAAAACCGTTAATGCTGCCGATCATCCGAAGTCCGAGCGGAATCTCGATTTGATGATTCACAACACTAAAAAGACCAAATCCGTTCACGTTTGCCATTCTACTTTCGCTAGGCTGATGAGCATGACTTCTCCAAAAATGGTTACTTCAGGCAAGTTCACTTCTTTCAACAAAAACACCGCGTATGTAATTCCGGTGACCAAGAAATCCGACAAGTTGGTGCTGGCAGAATCACCCATTGAAACCTCTGCGTTGTCGACTGTTGACCTTGCTTCGGTTGGCGTAAGTGCCGACTTGGAAAGTTTGGTGCGACTACCTGCGCCAAATGGAGCCACTTACGCCTTGGTTGGTATTGGAACTAAGCCTCTTACTACTAATGACCTACGCAACCTAGGTGCGGCGGCTTCCCGAAAGCTCGCTGGCTTCAAAGATGTTGTGATCGGTTTCGAAACTGCTGATTCAACCGACACGGCAACGATTTTCGAAGGTGCTGCGCTTGGAACCTACGTTCACACAAAGTACAAGGGACTCACGAAAGGTGCCGAGATCAAGCTTCAGACCGTCACCGTAATCTCGGCTCACAAGCCATCTACAGCAGCGCTGAACCAGATTTCAATTCTGGCCGAAGGTGTCAACTTCACTCGAGACTTGGTTAACATGCCAGGACGAGACCTTTACCCAGACTCGCTTGCCAAGGCAGTGCAGGCTGCAGCAAAGAGCGCCGGAATCACCACTCAAATTTGGACCGAAGAACGTATGGCTAAGGAAGGTCTTGGCGGCATTCTCGGTGTCGGCCAGGGCTCGTCTCGTGGTCCACGATTGGTCAAGTTGGAATACAAGCCAAAGGTCGGTAAGAAGCACTTGGCTCTAGTAGGCAAGGGCATCACCTTTGACACCGGAGGCTTGTCACTAAAGCCATCGATCAGCATGCTCGGAATGAACTACGACATGACCGGAGCCGCAAGCGTGGCAGCCGCCACCATCGCAATTGCCAAGCTGCAGCTGCCGATTCGCGTTACCGCATGGCTCTGTATTGCCGAAAACATGCCAAGCAGCACAGCCCAACGCCCAAACGACGTAATCAAGGCCCGCAATGGTATAACCATCGAGGTTTTGAACACCGATGCAGAAGGACGCCTGGTGCTTGCCGATGGACTTTCGCTGGCTTCTGAAGCAAAACCCGACTACATCGTCGACGTTGCCACACTGACCGGAGCAGTTCAGATTGCACTCGGCAACCGCCACGCTGGACTAATGGGCGACCAAGAAGCAGTGGATTTGGTTCGTGACGCAGCGGAAGACGTAGGCGAGTTGGTTTGGCAACTGCCACTAGCCAAGGAACTTCGTTCGCTGATTGACTCGGAAATTGCCGACATCGCCAACGTTAAGATGGGCAACACTGCTGGTGGAACCATCATCGGTGGTCTTTTCCTTCAGGAGTTCATCGGAAACCGCGCTAAGGGTGAGAGCGACCAGATCAAGTGGGCTCACCTAGATATCGCTGCTACTGCCAATAACGAGAGTGCTCCTTACGGAGTAATCCCGAAGGGTGCCACCGGTTCACACGTACGAACTCTGGTTGCCCTCGCAAAGCGCATTGGCTAGTAAACTCGAAACTGAATTTCGTAACTTTTAGGAGCAAATGTGGCTGACCACAATTTCGACATCGTCA
>JBJOJC010000107.1:0-2650 GCA_046046825.1 Actinomycetota bacterium
CTGCAATTTCAGTTGTATTCGCGGGTTCGACGGAACGCTTTCGAAGGGTCAATGACTGTAGTAGCTGGATGTCTGCTGCGCGTTGACTATTTACGATAGCGGCAACATCTACCCCCGGAAGGGTCACTGCTAACGCAAGCTTGGTTGCCAAGTCGTGGCGCATATCGCTGACATCAAGCACGGGGGTATCTAGCCAATGATTTGCTTCTCGGCGTCCCGCCGAAGTAATTGAAAACAATTGCTGAACAGCATCCTGAGACTTTGCCGCTTTTTGTTTCACAAGGCCGTCGCGCTGCAAGCGCTCCAATGTGCTGTAGACCTGTCCAATGTTGACATCGAGGATCGATCCTGTCCTGGTGGTCAATTCATATTTGAGCTGATAACCGTGACAGTCCCCCAAGCACAAGATTGCGAGTAAACCGTTTTTCACTGACATGTGTTAATTAATACATACTCAGTAAGTATTAAGCAACTTTTTATGCAATCCGCGTGTCGCCACTGAAATTAAGCAATTGGCTCCCCTCGTTCGCTAGTCGAAGGCTTGGAAGTAGTTGAATTAGTCGCCTAAACCTGAGGAGGTAGCCGCAAGTTTCGCATAGACCTCATCAATTTTGTTTTTGATGACCAAGTTGTTAGGGCCATCGTCAGAAAAAGTTTCCGACCAACCTGCAGCTTTACCCATGTCCTGTTTTGTTAGGAATTGGGGCAACCCTAGATCCTTGCGAATCCAACGCAAGATTTGCGTTTCAAGTGTCTGTATTTGAAGGCCGTCATCACTCTCCCATTTAGAAATTACTTTCCACCCTGCACGACCGAAGGTCGCTAGGCGGTCCGAACCCTGATTGGCGATGCCTACTTTGCGAGCAGCCATCGCTGAATGGGATATGAAGTAAAAATATCCTGGCCGCGTTGGAACGTAGCCAGTAACTGCGCAAGTGGGGCAACCTCTCCCTCGCAACCGATGTTCAGGAGTCGTCTGCCACTCGTGTCCCTCGGAGCAGAGCCACCAGATTTTCTTGTTGCTCTTCCCTACTAGTAACCGACCAATTCCGGGGGAGTTCTTTGTTGGATGAATTTCAATTGCCAACTCGGGAAACTGCGATTCCAGGTCATTGAAACCAGCAAGCACCTTTGTATTCGAACAATATGGGCATCCCTGGCCAAGCACTCGTTTGTTTACAGAAGTCTCAAATTGATGCCCAAGAGTACACACCCATGTAAATTTTCTTTTCGAACCTAGGCTTACTTCACTGCCGTCCACCGAACCGTTCGCCCCACCTGCAAGTTCCGCTGCAAGATCCGGCCTTTTTGAAAGCAAATCGTTGAAACCTGGGAGTACGCGTTTCCCTGAACAAATCGGACAACCGCTGCCATTTGACCTGTCCTGCACAACAGCCTGCCACTCATGACCACGCTCGCAGCACCACCAAACTTTTTTGCCGCTGTGCGTAGAAACATCATGGATAGTGAGAGGTGTATTCCTATCAGTTACCCATTCTGCCGCGAGTTCTGGATTTAGGGTTGCTAGGTCAGTTTCGCCTTCCACGACTTTGCGTCCCGAACAGTACGGGCAGCCTTGACCACGTGTACGGTTATTGACGGTGTTTTGCCAACTATGACCCTTGTCGCAACGCCACCAGATCTTCTTATTCGAACCTGCAACTAGAGCGCTCGCCCTTAGATCGCCGTTTTTCTCAAGATCAAATTCCTTCGCGAGTTCGGGGTTTGTAGTAGCCAGGTCATTTTGGCCAGATGTGACAGTTTTGTTTGCACAAATTGGGCAACCACGGCCAGCTCGTCTGGCGTTCGGTGTCGCCTGCCATTCGTGTCCTCGCCTACACAGCCACCAAACAGCTTTATTCGATGAGGGCATAATTGCTTCTGGAGTCAAGAGTGAATTCTTGCTTGGATGCCATTCAGCCGCGATCAAAGGGTCCCGCGTGCGGAGGTCATTGAAGCCGAAGAGAACCTTTTTACCCGCGCAGACTGGGCAACCAACGCCTTTCGATCGGTTACTGATCAGGGCCTGCCACTCATGCCCCAACTCACAGCGCCACCAAACACTCTTGGAAGAACCGACGCTGACTTCAAAAGGCTGAAGTGGAAGATTTTTAGCCACCAGCCAAGATTCCATAAGTTCGGGGCGTTGGGAGGCAAGGTCATTTAGGCCAGGCGTGACGATCTTCCCCATAAAGTCCAACCTAGCAAGAGCGTCGGACATATATCTCTTAAGCCACAGGAGACGCGTAGAGGCCCCTAAGCGCTTGGCATGACAAGTTGGCCACTTACGGCGCTCAAGGGCTCCTAGATATATCCTGAGGTTAATTGGGCATGGTCGCGATTTGGTGATGCTTGTGTACGAAAAAGCAGCTCGCCTTATATATAAACAACAGTTGCGGATAAGGTACCAACGTCGCATTTCTCGCGTATAAGTCCAGTGTTGCTATTACTCGTATTCTTTTATCCAATCCGCAGTCGCAAACCAAGCGTTGCCTGGATCTTCATCTAGCGATTCAAGCATTTGCACAGCCTTTCGAGAAGCAATCAAGATCGAATACGCTTCGCTACTTTTAAGCCATGGCTGTTCCACGTACTTCTGCAAATCCTCGCCTAATCGACCGGCCGCTGCTTCCTGCCATGGGACAGTAAT
>JBJOJC010000108.1:0-8207 GCA_046046825.1 Actinomycetota bacterium
TTTGGGGTGAGTAACGGGGCTTGAACCCGCGACCCCCTGGACCACAACCAGGTGCTCTACCAGCTGAGCTATACCCACCAAGTTTGCTTTCGCAACCTTTAGAGTTTAGCACTACAGAGACTCTGCTGCTGCCTTAGATTCTTCGGTTGTTGGGCCAGGTTGGGTTACGAAAACTGTTTTGCGGTAGTACTTGAGTTCTTTGATCGACTCAAGGATGTCGGCAAGTGCTCGGTGACCGCCGTCTTTCTTGGGAAGCTGGAAGTAAACCTTAGGGAACCAGCGGCGGGTGAGTTCTTTGATGCTGGATACGTCGATGTTGCGATAGTGCAGGAAGCCATCCAGAGCGGGCATGTAGCGGTTTAGGAACATGCGGTCGGTGCCAATGCTGTTTCCAGCCAGGGGGGCCTGACGCGGTTCGGTGACCCAGCGTTGAACGTATTCGAGAACCATTCGTTCAGCGGTTTCTAAATCGTGCCCATCGGCGAATTCGTTGATGAGCCCGGATGAAGTGTGCATTTGAGTAACGAACTCGCCCATGTTGGCCAGAGACTCAGGGTTGGGTTTGATCACTAGATCTAGGCCGGGGTCGAGCACGTTTAGTTCGGAGTCGGTAACGACCACGGCAATCTCCACGAGACAGTCTTTTTCAACATTTAGACCGGTCATTTCGCAGTCGATCCAAACCAGGTAGTCGCTAATCGTAATCACGCCTTAAAACTAGGGGAGGCCTCGGACAAACGCCCGAGACCTCCCAATTCTAACTTCCGCTTAAGCCTTAGCGGTTTTCACTTTCTTGGGCTTTAGCGCTTTGCGCTCCTTGCCACCCTCAACGAGCCAGTAAAGCACTGGAACGATAACTAGGGTCAGCAGGGTTGATGAGAACAAGCCACCGATTACCACGATTGCTAGCGGCTGAGAAATGAAGCCACCACTTCCGGTGATTCCGATAGCCATTGGGGTCAGGGCAAAGATTGTGGCGAGTGCAGTCATCAGAATTGGGCGTAGACGCTGACGCGCTCCGTCCATGATTGAGTCTTGGATTCCACGTCCTTCGCGGCGGTACTGGTTGATTAGGTCAATCAAAACAATAGCGTTGGTCACCACGATACCGACCAGCAACAACATACCGATTAGCGCCGAAACATCTAGTGCGGTGTCGGTCACCAAAAGGGCCACGAAAGCACCGGTTGCTGCGAATGGAATCGAGACCAAAAGCACTAACGGCTGACGAATACTGCGGAAGGTTCCCACCATAACGATGAACACGATGGCAACTGCCGCAAGCAAGGCCATCCCAAGATCAGAGAATGATTGCGCCTGAGATGCTGAGAGCCCTCCGAGTGAAGCAGTTACGCCGGCTGGTAGTTTCTTGGTGATTTCACCGAGACGCTTGGTCAGTTCGGTAGTGGTTGCTCCAAGGTTTTTGCCATCCGGAGTCAGCATCACCTTGGCGGTTCGGTTTCCCTTTTCCGTGGTGATGGAAACTGGGATTTCGGCGAGCTGAACTTTGGCAAGACTGGAAAGTTTTACATTTCCGGCCATTGTTGGAACGCTTAGGTTTTTGATTTGAGCCACGGTGGTGGCTGGCTTCTTTGGAACGATGTAAATCTCGGTTGAAACATTTTCAACATTCAAAGTTCCGATCATGCTTGGCTGCATGAGGCTAGCCACAATTCCGCTGAGGGCAATTTCGCTCAGACCCTTAGCCGCTGCTTTCTTGCGGTCAACGGTGATCTGAACCGTGCGCTGCTTCTCGGCTAGCGAGTTGGTAACTTCGGTGGTTCCAACGGTTCCAGTTACCTTTTCTTGCACAGCCTTGATTCCGGCAAGCAAGGCTGCGTCATCCTTGGCGGAAACCGTGATATCGATTGTGCTGGAGGCTCCGAAACTTCCTCCTCCGGCAGAGCTGAACTTCACTTCACCAAGAGTTGAGTCGTTTGCGGTTGCCTTGAGTAGTCGAGCCTTGAATGCTTCGAGGTCAGAACCTTCGGCCAGTGTGATCTGGTGTTGAATTCCGCCGGCCGCCAAACCTAGGGCGGTTCTGGCATCACCTGATGAACCAATAGTGGTTAGCACCACACTTACCTGTTTGTCGGCCAGGATAAGCTCTTCAACTTTGGCTGAAGCATCGGACTGCTGCTTGAGAGTTGCTCCAGCTGGCAAGGTTTGGTTGGCGATCACCGAGTTGGAGCCTGAACTTCCGATGAAGTCTGACTTGAGGAGACCGGCGATGCTGAAGGTCATGATCAAGATGATGAAGCTGGCAATCACAGTGAGCACCGGATGCTTTTGCGTGGTTCGAATGATTGGCAGGTAGCCGCGCTGAAGAATGCTCTTGCGCTCTTTGGCTTCCTCGCGCTCGCGCACCTCGATGGCGTGCTTCTTCGCAGCTGCTTCGGTCTTGAATGTTTGCTCGGCTGGGCTCTTTAGGAACCAGTAAGCAACCACAGGAACGATGGTTAGCGATACAAACAATGACGAAATCAGTGCGATTGAGAAGGTGAATGAGAACGGACGGAATAGTTCTCCAACCAGACCGCCAACCAGGGCGATCGGAGCAAACACGGCCACGGTGGTGATAGTTGCGGCGGTGATGGCGCCAGAAACTTCCTTGACCGCACCGAGGATGGCCTTCTTCTTAGGCTCACCATAGGACAGATGGCGGTTGATGTTTTCAATAACCACAATCGAGTCGTCGACGACTCGTCCGATGGCGATGGTTAGCGCGCTCAGGGTTAGCAGGTTCAGCGAATAACCCAAACCGCTCAGGCCAATGAAGGTGATCAGGACCGAGGTTGGAATCGATATTGCTGTAACCAATGTTGAACGGATCGAGAGCAGGAAGACCAAAATAACAATGATGGCGAAGCCGAGACCCAAAAGACCTTCGGTGCTAAGTTGCTCCAACGACTTCTCAACGAACGAAGCCTGTTCAAAAATTACGGTTACTTCTGAATCTGTTCCGATTTTGGCTTTTAGGTCTTTGATGCGATCTTGAACCCCGTGAGCTACCGTAACGGTGTTACCGTCTTGAGTTTTGGTAACGGTAACGGCCAGTTGTTCTTTGCCGTCGACTCGCGTAATTGTGGTTACCGGGGCGTAGTCGTAGGTAACTTTCGCAACATCGCCGATGGTGTAAACCTTCGGCGTGGTTGGGGCTGTTACCGGACCCATCGGGGTGATGGTGGTTGCGAAGAATGAACTACTCGCTGGAACCAGAGCGATTTTCTTCAGTGTGGCAATGCTCTCCACCGGAGTTCCGATTTGAAGTGAAAGTTCACCCTGGCTGTCGCGGATGCTTCCCGCAGGCAGAACGAATCCACTCTGTTGTAATGCGGTGGTTACCGATTGCTGACTCAAGCCATTTTTGGCCAAGAGTGAGGTGTTTAGCTTCAGGTTGATTCGCTTAACTTTCATTCCCGAAACCGATACATCGCGAACGCCGTCGATAGAACCGAATACCGCAGGTGCAGCATCTTCAAGAACTGGGCCTAGCTTTTCGATGTCGTTGGTATAGACACCGAGAGAAATAATTGGCACGCTGTCGAAGCTTCCAGCAACTACCCGCGCCTTTGCCGAAGCGGGAAGCGATGCTTCAACTGCCGCAATTGCAGCGTTCAGATTCTCTTTTACCTTGGCCGTGGTGGTTCCGTATTCAAACTCAACGCGAACAATGGAGAGGTTATTCTGCGAGGTTGAAGTGGTGGTAACTAGCCCATCAAGGGTTCGAACCTGCGCTTCTACTTTCTGGCTTACCTGCTTGTCGATAACGCCGGCCGAAGCACCTGGATAGGTAGTGATGATGGCAGCCTGAGGGGTCTCAAATGAAGGGATAAGTTCCTGTTTCAGCCCACCAAGTGAAATCACACCAAAAGCGGCGATGATGATGGTGACCAGAGCCACTACCGAACGGTTGGCGAGGCTGAGTTTGGCTAGACGATGCATTATTTTTCTCCCTGATATGCTTCCCTGAGTCTAACCGCAGGGGCTGGGAAAAGATTCCCTAGCCGAAGATGGTGGGAATGAAGTCGGTCACCTGAATGGTGAACACGAACACGGCAATTCCGCCGGCGAAAGTTGCACTCTCAGGCGATGCGTCTCCGAGCCAGAGTGTCTTGTCGACAAGACCAGTTCCACCAGTCACAGTAGAGCCAACGTCAACCGATAGCAATCAGGACTAATCGTTAGAAACGGTTTCTTCGTCGTTGGCTTGAGCCCGAATTCTGAAGTTCTAAATTCTAGAATCGTTGGGGGTTCCCGTGATTGCGCCGGTTGAGCTGTTCAGCTCCAAACCAGGGGGAAGCGAGCCATCGTAAAGCGAGTATGTGATGCTTCCGGAAGCGATAGCCGATACCCCGGCGTTGTAACTGGAGCCATCAGCGATTTGCGCAGTGACCGTGGTGTCGTTGAAGGTGGCCGCCTGATAATTGGTTTTCGTAAACATCGTCGACGGAACTACCGAGTAGGTGCCATTGGCCGAGGATGAGTAGTAGAACATCGAACAAGCGCCACCGCCGTGTTCGAAAAACCAGAGGTCAACCGGCTTGTATTCGCCAGCCGCAAATGTGACCCCAGACCCGGTTCCGCTTGGGGCGCAACCCTGAAGTGTTCAGGTGTTCACAACAACTGTGCCGCCGACTTTGCCGTAACAGCCGTCATCCGAGTAACCCCGAAAGTAAAGAGTCTGTGCTGAAGGGGAGTACAGATACCCGGTGTAGTGAATCAGTATGTAGTCGCCCCCACAGCCTTCAAAGTCTCCGCCACCCCAGTTGTGGTTTACCGTGCTAAAAGTTCCACTTTTACAGAGGTTGTAATTTGAAACCACGCTCTGGTTATCCATCGGGCGAACGCCGGCAGAGCCCGTGTAACCGCTGTAGATGTCGTAGTCGATCCCTTAGCTCACGGTCGCATTTGCCGAAGAAGCAAAGCCAACCGAGAGCAATGCAAACATGGCCACAGCGAAGAACGCAAGAGACTTTCGAAAGCCCCTGCGTTACGCTTGACTTTGGATAAGCGCATCTTTCCTTTTCGGATTGGTTTGTTCAAGATGAAGTAGTTGAACAAGCGAGTTATCCAACAATGTTCGGTTGAGCGAACCGAGTAAATTTAGCCGCTTCGCAGAGAGTTGAGGAAGTAATGTACTCAGCGCTCTTTCGTGCACTCCCAGGCAACAAAATTCTGAAATCTTTGCAGATTGTTGCGCTTGCAGGCATTGGCGTTCTCATTCTTTTCACCCTGGTTTTTCCAGTCATCGAATCCTTCATGGCCGAAGATCCCCTAATAAATGGCAACTAAAAAATCAACCACCCTCCTCCAAGTCTTGGGAGAGCTCTTTATCAGCGCAGGGCTGGTGCTAATGCTTTACGTGGTCTGGCAGGTGTATGTAAACGACCCGATTCAAAACAATGTCCAGCAAAAACAATCGTTCGAATACTCCACTAAAAGCGAAATCGAAAAGAAGCGATTTGTGGAAATGCGACCGAACCTTAAACAAGGCGCGGTGTTCGCCAAAATTTATGTGCCACGCTTTGGCAAGAATTATGAACGACTTATCGGCCAGGGAACCTTCCAAAAGACCACGCTCAACGTGATCGGTGTTGGTCACTATGTTTCTAGTGAATGGCCAGGAGAGGTTGGCAATTTTGCCCTAGCCGCCCATCGCACCAGCCACGGAGCACCATTTGCCAACATCGACACGCTGAAAGCCGGTGACAGAGTGTGGATTGAAACAAACGATAAGTGGTTCACCTATGAATACCGCCAAACCGCAATCGTCGACCCAACCCAAGTTGGGGTGATCAACGATGTCCCAAACGGCTTAGAAAATGCTATAGAAGGCGGCCACTATCTCACCATGACGAGTTGTCACCCAAAATGGAGCAACAAGCAAAGAATCGTAGTCTGGATGTCGCTAATCCAAACTATAGACAGAAACCAAGGCAAACCCGTTGCGCTCATCGAGGCCCAAAAATGAATCAAGACAACTCTCTAGGAATTCACGCCAACCAATATCAGGGCAACTACAACGAAGCCCAAACCAATCAGTTCACTCTCGAGTTCACCGAGATCACCAAATCTTTCGCTGAGGCTATGGCTCAAGGGGTCAACCCTGCCGACAACAAGGTTCAAGCACTCGTGAAGAAGCACTATGCATTCGTTTCCAAATTCTGGACTCCAACCAAAGAGGCCTATAAAAGCCTCGCCATGAGTTACCTACTTCCAAGCCCATACAAAGACAGCTACGAAGCTGTGGCAATAGGCTTAGCTAAATATCACTACGACGCAATCCAAATCTGGGCGGAGAAAAACCTATGAGCGAATTACCGGCATGCCCGAGCTGCCAAAGCCCCTACACCTATGAAATGGGCTCTCTTTTGGTCTGCCCTGAATGCGCCAACGAATGGACGCCTGAAGCGGAAGAAATCGAAACCGAGCGTGTAATCAGAGACGCAGTAGGCAACGTTCTTGAAGACGGCGACACCGTCACCATTGTCAAAGACCTAAAAGTCAAAGGATCTTCGACCTCAATCAAAGTTGGCACCAAGGTTCGTAACATCAGACTCGTCAACGGACCCGACGGACACGACATCGACGCCAAAGTCGACGGCTTCGGCTCGATGAATCTGAAATCAAGCGTTGTTAAAAAGGTGCTTTCGTAAACTTTTCCAACCACCGGTTGACCAAAGTGCCCAAACCACTAGAACTGGTTGGAAGAAAAGCCTGACAAACCTAGCCTCATCGGTGTTTAGCCCGAAAGCATCGGTGTGAGTTAAATACTGCGAGATATTGCCTGGAAATATGGCCACGAAGAATGCTGCTGTGAGTAAACCGACTATCGCCTGCCTCTTCGAAATAATTACTAAGCCAATCCCTAAACAAATCTCCACAACACCCGAGGCAATCACCACAAAGTCTGGATCTAACGGAACCCAACCCGGCACCTGCGCCTGAAAAGTTGCCCGGCTAAAGGTCAGGTGGCTAATCCCCGCGAACATCAAAGCAAGGCCGAGGGTAACTCTCGCAACTATCTTCAAACTCTTCATATCCGCACGCTAGCACAGTGCCAAGTAAGAAAATTCTCAGCCCGAGCCTTAAACTATTGGTTGCCAGTTTTTTCGCTGGCAGTGCCCTCGTAGCTCAGTGGATAGAGCAAGAGCCTTCTAATCTCTTGGTCGCAGGTTCGATTCCTGCCGGGGGCGCTTTCTATTTACGCGCCATTCGGGGGTTTCGGCCTTTATCTACCGGGAATATTTCATCTGTTGGCGAACAGCATATGGAAACGAATGTAAACGCGTTCCCTCGAAGAGAAATCCTGTATTGCATACGGGTTGCACAGAAACTCTGTGCCCCGGGAAAGGCAATACAAATGGCTAAACGCAACTCATGGGGCGCAATTCGCAAACTACCTCACAACGGACGCTTTCAGGCTTCCTACATCGCGCCAGACGGCTTCAGGCACAATGCTCCAGATACTTTTCGGACTAAGACCGAAGCAAGTAATTTTCTGGCCGGTATGAGAGCCCAAATCTCCGCAGGCAAGTGGGTTGATCCGCGACACACGACCGCGAGCGCTGAGTGTCCAGAGTTTATGGAGTTTGCGGTCTCTCACATCAACATGCAGACCACCCGTGGCGGAGAGAATCTCCGCAAGTCGACCAAACAGGTCTACTTGCGCCAACTGTCTAGTCACTGCAAACCGTTGATGGGAATGCCGGTGGACAAAATTACCAAGCAGATAATTGACAAACTCTATGCGTCTATCACTGCGACCGGAAAACTAACAACGGCATCGAAAATCTACAAACTACTCAATTCGATTTTCAAGCGTGCTGTTGACTACGGGTATTTGGAAGAGAATCCCTGCTCGATTAAGGGTGCGAACAATCTCTCGTCGCGCAAGATTGTGACCACGCCAACCCCAGAGCAGGTTTTTGACATCGCTGAGGCTATCAATCCTCGGTTCAAATTTCTGGTTCTGCTTTGCGCTTACGGCGGTTTCCGCTTTGGTGAGGTCACGGAACTTCGTCTCAAAGATGTAGAAACGCTTGTCATCGACGGCGAGCGCCGTTACGAGTTCAATGTAGGGCGCGCTGTGACCCTTGTGGACGGTCGTTTTATTGTGGATCGCCCTAAGAGCGCTATGTCGATTAGAAAAGTGCTTGTAACTGGTCGTATGACGCCTGTAATCGACGAGTATCTCGCCCCAC
>JBJOJC010000109.1:0-9617 GCA_046046825.1 Actinomycetota bacterium
GAGTTTCAGGGTGAGTTGGCACGGCAAGATGGCCAGGAACTGCTGCCGCGGCCGGGATGGCCGTAATAGCGGAAGTGTTGGTGCTCACCGGGGCTGCGGAACGCTTGCGGCGAATCGGACCATTCGGGTCGGCAACGCCGTAGCCAACCAGGTTCGGGGTGCGCTCTTCGGCAGCGGCAGCGCTAGCCGCAACATCGGCAACTGCCTGGTGAACTGCGGCAACGCTTTCGGCCTGGGCCACTGTTGCTCCAACTGCGTCGTCGGCGACAGTTGCCGAAATGATTGGCTTTCCAACTTCAACGGTGTCGCCCTCGGCTGCCATTAGTTCGGAAATAACTCCGGCAAACGGGCAAGGAAGCTCAACTAAAGACTTTGCGGTTTCGATCTCAACAATTACCTGGTTGACGGTGACTGTGTCGCCAGGTTTTACCTTCCAAGAAACGATTTCCGCTTCGGTAAGGCCTTCGCCAACGTCTGGCAAATTGAAATATGCAATCTTGCTCATTAGTAGGCTCTCGATCTGTCGACGGCTTCCAAGATGCGGTCGGCATCCGGAAGATAAATCTCTTCAAGTTTTGCCGCTGGGTAAGGAATGTCAAAGCCACCAACTCGGATAACCGGAGCTTGCAGGTGGTAGAAACATTCCTCGGTAATGCGGGCAGATAGTTCGCTGGCAATCGAGAACGAGTTCGGTGCTTCAGAAACGGTAATCAAACGCCCGGTCTTCTTAACCGATTCGATGATGGTTGGGAAGTCGATTGGTGAAATCGAGCGAAGGTCGATCACTTCGATGCTGATTCCCTCGGTGGCGGCAATTTCGGCGGCTTGAAGAGAAGTGTGAACCATTGGGCCGTAGGTGGCGATGGTTACATCGCTACCCTCGCGAAGCACTCTGGCCGAGTGAAGATCCTGTGGCGGGGTGTCGAGGTTAACCTGACCCTTCTGCCAGTAGCGACGCTTCGGTTCAAAGAACAACACCGGGTCAGTTGAACGAATTGCTTGCTGAATCATCCAATAGGCGTCGTTGGCATTACTCGGGCTTACCACTCGAAGACCAGGGGTGTGAGCGAAGTAAGACTCAGGGCTCTCGCTGTGGTGTTCAACAGCACCAATTCCTCCACCGAACGGAACGCGGATAACCACCGGCATCGGGTGGTGGCCTTCGGAACGGTTTTGCATCTTCGCCAACTGGGTGGTGATTTGGTCGAAGGCAGGGAAAATGAAGCCCTCGAACTGAATCTCGGCAACCGGACGATAACCGCGCATGGCCAAACCGATGGCGGTTCCAACGATTCCAGACTCGGCAATCGGGGAGTTGAAGATACGGCTATTGCCGAACTCGGCGTGGATGCCCTCGGTAACTCGGAACACTCCACCTAGCTGCGCAACATCTTGACCGAATACCAAAACCTTGGAGTCTTCGTGCATGGCCTTGCGAAGACCGGCGTTGATCGCTTTGGCGATTGGCATTTCAACAAAGTTACCCATTAGTTTTCACCGCCGAAAGAAGCTTCGTAGCGCTTTAGCCAGTCGAGTTGTTCCTCAATCACAGGGTGAGGTTCCGAGTAAACATACTTGAACATGTTTTCAAGCGGAGGCTGAGGCAGAGCAAAAGTTGCCTCGCGAATTTCGGTGGCAAGCTTTTCGCCGGCTTCGGCAACTTCGTTAAAGAAGTCGTCATTAATTCCCTGTCGACGCAGGAAAGTTTCGAAGCGCTTCAGAGGATCGCGAGCGGTCCAGAAGGCAACCTCTTCCTCCGAGCGGTACTTGGTTGGGTCGTCGGAGGTGGTGTGAGCACCGATTCGGTAGGTGAGTGCCTCGATCATGAATGGGCCGGCGCCTTCTCGGGCGTCGTCCATGTGCTTTGCGGTTACCGCGTAGCTGGCAAGGATGTCGTTGCCGTCGATGCGGATACCTGGAACGCCGAAGCCTTGGCCGCGTTGGTAAAGAGGTACGCGAGTTTGGCTAGCGGTTGGGGAAGAAATTGCCCACTGGTTGTTCTGGCAGAAGAACACGATTGGGCTCTGGGTATTTGCCGCAAATAGGAAAGACTCAGAAATATCTCCCTCGGCAGTTGCGCCGTCGCCGAAGTAAGAAATAACCGCAAGATCTTCTTCAAGGTTTCCGGTTCCAACTTTGCCGTCGAACTTAACGCCCATTGCGTAACCGGTGGCATGAAGAACCTGGCTTCCAAGAACGATTGCGTAAAGGTGGAAACGAGTTTCCTCTGGGTTCCAGCCACCGTGGTTTACACCGCGAAGCATTTTTAGAATCGACATCAGTTCGATGCCGTGAGTAATAGCAACACCGTGTTCGCGGTAGCTAGGGAAAATATGGTCGTTCTTGCCAACCCCGTAGCCGGAACCGATTTGGGCGGCTTCCTGGCCGATGGCTGGAATCCAGAGGCCAAGCTGGCCCTGACGTTGCAGTGCGGTGGCTTCGTTGTCGAAGCGACGGCAGCGAGCCATGTCGCGGTAGAACTTTAGAAAGTCTTCTTCAGTTAGGCGCTCAATGTACTGGCCATATTCGGCATAGTGCTTTGGCACAGCAAAATCGCCCTCCGGAGAGAGCAGTTGCACCATTGGCACGCTTTCGTTTTCATTCATCCTCTCCAATTTAGTTTGGTTCGCTGGCACAATCTACTTATGAAGCGTTTTCTAGTCGGTACTGTGATCAATTCTTTGGCGCTGTGGTTGGTCACTTTGGTGATTCCAGCCATCAAAATCTCCCCTTGGGGAGGCGAAACCACTTGGAATTTGGTGGCCTCTTTCGTATTTGTTGGAATGATTTTCGGGTTGGTCACCGCGATCATTGCACCGGTCATCAAGGTGCTAGCTTTCCCGCTTTACATTCTTACCTTCGGCCTGATCTCAGTTGTTATCAACGGAGCAATGCTGCTTTTGGTTGCCTGGTTGAGCTCGAGCATTAAGGCCGGGATCTTTTCCATCGACGGGGCTTCGCTTTCCGGCGTGGAGAGCGCCGCGTTCGGTTGGGCAATCCTCGGAGCATTGGTTATGAGCGTTAGCACCTTCCTGGCCCGCGCTGCCTTCAAGGCTATGAAGTTGCTTTAAGCGGCTGAAACTCTTTCGCTTCTATGGCTTCGGCCTCTGCAAGGTTTCCTAGAATTTGGTTTCTAATTCTGGCGAGACCTAGGTCGGTTGACTTATCTACCTCACTCGAAGTATTCACATAAGCCGAAATCGAATGAGCGTCCAAAACCGTTTGTCCAGGTTTCAGCTCCCAGTGCTTGGTTGCAGTTGCCCAGTTTTCGGTGAGTGGATTGGTCTCTCCCGCGAGCGCAGGAACCACATCGTTGCTGTGTTCGATCGACAGAATCGGAACTCCATTTGGAACCGGCTCGTTGGCAATAGGGGATCCGACCGTGACTACGCCGATTACGTTTGGGTTTTCTCGAGCCAGCTCGGTGGCAACCATTCCGCCCTGTGAATAACCAACCAAAATCAGGCGGTCGCTTCCCGTAACGCCGAAGGCGTTTATAGCCGCGTGAGCGGCTCGGCTCGAATTTGAATTTTCGGAATCTCCAACAAGTTCAACGTTGCTTCGAAGGTCGAAAGCGCTTTTGCCGCCGATTAGTGACCAGTTGGCAGTTCCTGGAAGATAAACAACTACCACTCGGCCCTGATTAGTTTGATAACTTTCCAGTCGAATGTTTCCTGAGTTGTTATTTAGCCGATCAGTTAGCGCAGCTATTGATCTTGGAGCGTTGCTCGAATTAGTTGTTACCGGAACCACGGTTACTCGCTCGCTCGGAATCACGCTCGTGAGTAGACCTAATTTGTTTTTGGGTATTTCACTTGCTGTGGCACGCAGTACCTGAGAACTGAGGTTGGAATTACTAAAGCCAGCCAGCACTGTGGTTGCTCCGAGTATCACCCAGGCTTCTTTTGGTATCAGGCGAGTCAAAGCTGGATTCTCATGCAGCACGTCTGCAAGAGCGCCGAGTTGGTGTGCAACCCGAGCCTCACCGGTGAAGTAACTTTCGGAAGCGAGAAAACAACCGTGCCGCTGCATGCCCAACCGAACCAATGTGTCTGGGATTTTTAGGTCGAGCTGAATGTGATGCACTACTCCACTTAGCTGAGCCATGGGCTCAAGTTCATCGAGTAATCGCCGTTGAACCATGGTGAGATTAGACGTGATTCGCTCAATTTCACTTCTGGAGACTGCCACCCTCGGGTCTCCCCCATAACTGACTAACCCGCTCACAGTGAAATCCTGGGTAGGTGAATCAGTTGGTGTTGCAGGGTTCTAAGTTCCAGTTGCAAACGAACAATCTGAGCTTCGAGGGCACGGGACGCAGATGAACACCAAAGTGTTGGATTGGGTTTTGAGTTCTCGAGCTGGGCAATCAGCTCATCTAGTAAGTAAGAAACATCGTGCATGTGAACTAGGTTCACAAATGATTAGTGCCCAAAACACTCTCGGTGCCGTTCTGTGGATAAGAGGTAAGGCAAAATAGTAGGGTGAGCAATCTTTCGGTACAGCCCCTTTCCCCACTAGATGGGCGCTACCGCGCCGCGGTTTCCGAGCTAGGTGAATACCTTTCCGAGGCAGGGCTAAACCGAGCTCGCATCCAGGTTGAAATCGAGTGGTTAATCCAGCTGGCCAACCGCGGAATTCTGGAGACATCGCTTCCGATTCTCGATGCCGAAGCTGCCGAACTTCGCAAAGTGGTTTCCGAATTCTCCGACGCCGATGTGGCCGAGCTAGCTCACACCGAAGCGACCACCAAGCACGACGTTAAGGCAGTTGAATACTTCATTCGTGCCCGACTGGAAAAACTCGGCCGCCACGACCTTCTTGAGCTCACTCACTTCGGCTGCACCAGCGAAGACATCAATAACCTCAGCTATGCAATTACCGTTCGCGACGCAGTTACCAATGTTTGGCTTCCTAAGGCAAACGCACTTCTTGAGAAACTTCGCGAACTCAGCGACAAATACGTCGACGCTTCAATGTTGGCCAGAACTCACGGTCAGCCAGCAACTCCAACCACCATGGGCAAAGAGTTGGCGGTTTTCGTTCACCGTCTAGGGCGTCAGCTCGACCGCGTTTCCAAGACCGAATACCTAGGCAAATTCTCCGGGGCCACCGGAACCTTTTCGGCACACGTTGTTGCCGCGCCAAACGTTGACTGGATCAAGCAGTCGCAAGACTTCGTGAGCGCACTGGGCCTAACCTGGAATCCGCTTACCACTCAGATTGAAAGCCACGACTGGCAGGCTGAGCTTTACTCGTCGATCGCTCTGTTCAACCGAATTCTTCACAACCTTTGCACCGACATTTGGAGCTACATTTCGGTTGGTTACTTCAGACAGATACCTCAGGCTGGAGCCACCGGCTCTTCGACCATGCCTCACAAGATCAACCCGATTCGCTTTGAGAATGCCGAATCTAACCTCGAACTTTCAAACGCCATCTTGGATTCAATCGCTTCAACTCTGGTCACCAGCCGTTTGCAGCGAGATCTAACCGACTCCTCCACTCAGCGCAACATTGGTCTCGGCTTTGGACACAGCATGCTGGCACTCGACAACGTCACTCGCGGACTAGGCGAAATCGATCTCAACGTGGGCGTTCTCGAAGCAGACCTTAACGACAACTGGGAAGTTTTGGGTGAAGCTATTCAAACCGTGATTCGTGCTGAAGTTGCTGCCGGTCGTTCCAAGATTTCCGACCCATACGCTCTGCTAAAAGACCTCACTCGCGGAAAGCGTATCGGTCACGATGACCTAATCACTTTCATCAACGGTCTCGACATTTCGGCTGAGGCCAAGCAGAGACTTATCGCACTGCGCCCAAATAGCTACACCGGTCTCGCGGCCGAGCTAACCAAGCGGTTTCGCCGTTAGTTAGTTGTGAAGGGCTTCGTCTGCGGGGCCAGTTTTGATGTTCAGGAATTCAACTGTTAGTCCGGCCCTGGAAGGGCTGGCTACGTGAAGTCCTATCTTCCAATCAAGTTTCGGATCAAGCGGCGCCAATCTAACCAATTGCCAGTCTCCTTCGCAGCGCGCACGAATAGTTAGGGCATCGCCAGATCGACTAACGCGAAGCTGAACGTCTTTTTCCATCCAGCCGGAGACTGGAGCGACCGACCAGTCGGAGACGGTTCGGGTGACCACGGCTCCGAGTTGGGGAGCTCCATCGGCAAATTCGATACCTGCTTTGGTCCAGTTTTCCTCGTTGGCCCAAATCAAAAGCCCAGCTTGATCAAACTGCTCTCGATAGTTCAACCGCCAAGTTAGTTCAACAGATGAGTTCTGGGGGAATTCGTTTAGGAGGGCATGCCCAGAATCGTGAATGAAACCATATGATGTGGTTCTCCAGAAATCACTGTTTTCTTTGGCTGTTACGAACAGGCTTGACCCAATTGTGGTGACATTTTCCGGCTCATTGAGCCAGTTTCCCCTAGAGAGTTGTTGGTGCTGCAAGCTTGTGTTACTTCTTCGGCGGCTTGTTGTAAAGTCTCGGTGTGCTTCCGTCGAAGTCGTCATCTTTCACGCTGAGCGCCAAGGTGGCAATGCCAACAATCACGATGATGAACGTGAGACCGCTCCAGATCCAGGTTTGATCCCATTTGCGGGTGCCGAAATAAACCAGGACGCCGACGAATGTCGCTGCGATTGCGGAAAGGGTGAAATACGCGGCAACGCCAACTGGCTTTTTCTGGTTTTTGGTCATGAACCTAGCCTACTTCTTTGGCGTGGCTGCCGAGATCCCAAGGTGAACCGCAAGGATTGCGTTGTAGGCACCGAAGAAACCGATTAGTGGAACTTCACCAACGTCGATGCCTAGTGCAATTCCGAGCATGATGGCACTGGCAACCGCGGTGATAACCGCTTCTTTGCCCTGAAGGGTCTTTCGGCCCACCTTTTTGGCAAGCACAAGTTCGGTGATTACGAAGCCAAGCATCAAAAGACCGGTTAGCCAGCGGAAAGCGATTAGCTGGCTTAGGTTCGTGGTTCCGGCGATGACAGCGAGAGTGCTGACCAAGATCGGGGCTATTAGCGGAAGGCCGAGACTAGTGGAGGTTAGTTTTTTGCGGCGGTCAAGCAGATACGTGCCGAGGCTTGCCGAGAAATACAGAATTCCAAATAGCGCCAAGCTGGTTAGGCCAAGTTCCCCGTTGTGAACCTGGTTAAAGGTGATTACCGCTGCCACAATTGCATGGCTTACAGCGCGAGTTGCAATCAACCAGTTCATTAGCCCGGGTTCTTGTTTACGAAGCGTGAGTATTGACCCTGGAACATTACCTCGACGGTGTCGGTTGGACCGTTTCGCTGCTTTGCCAAAATGATGTCGGCTTCGCCGGCACGGATGTGGTCTTTTTGGCCGATATCTGGGCGGTGAAGCAGGATTACCACGTCTGCGTCTTGCTCTAGCGAACCTGATTCACGAAGGTGAGAGATCTGTGGAGTCTTGTCTTCTTTTTGCTCCGAGTTTCGGTTGAGCTGAGCAATTGCGATCACCGGAATGTTGAGTTCTTTAGCCAGAAGCTTGATGGCACGAGAGAATTCGGAAACTTCTTGCTGACGCGACTCAACCTTTTTACCCGAGGTAAGTAGCTGAAGGTAGTCGATGACGATTAGCTCAAGACCTAGTGAATCCTTGAGTCGGCGACTCTTCGCGCGGATTTCCACCATGGTGAGGTTGGCGCTGTCGTCGATGAATAGTGGCTTGTCGTTGATGCGTCCTCGAACCGACGCCATTTTCTTCCACTCTTCAGATGAAAGGGAACCACCGCGCATCTTGGACAGGTGGATTTCGCTTTCGGCCGAGAGCATACGCATCGCGATTTCTGCCTTGCTCATTTCAAGCGAGAAGAACAGAACCGGCTTGTCGTGTTTGAACGAGCCATTTCTGGCGATGTCGAGGGCGAAGGTTGACTTACCTACCGCTGGTCGGGCGGCAACGATGATCATCTGGCCACCGTGAAGACCGTGAGTTAGGCGGTCTAGCTCGTGGAAGCCGGTTGGTACGCCAATTACGGTGCCGTCGCTGGCCTCGGCGATTTCCATTTCGGTGATGGCGGCATCGATTGAAGCGCTGAGGGATGCGTATTCTTCACCGAGTGCTTTACTACCAACCGCATAAACATCGTGCTGAGCTGCGTTGATGAGATCTTCTAGTTCACCCTCGGCGGCGTAACCCATTTGGGCAATCTTGGTGCCAACCTCAACCAGGCGGCGAAGAATTGCCTTTTCCTGAACGATTTTGGCGTAGTAGCCAACGTTGGCGGCGGTCGGAACCATGCTGGTGAGCGAGTGAATGTAGTCGGCTCCGCCGGATCGAACGAGATTGCCGTTTCGGGTTAGCTCGGCTGAAACCGAGATTGCGTCGACCGGCTCACCTTTGATGAACAGGTTCATTGCCGCATCGAAGATTAGTTCGTGCTTTGGAGCGTAGAAGTCGCCGGCCTTAACGTATTCGTTGACCACGGCAACGGCGTCCATCGAAATGAGCATGCCGCCTAGGGTGGATTGCTCGGCCATTAGGTCGCTAGGGAGCACGCGCTCAACCGCGGCGGTTGGATTCGCCACGGTGTTCTGGATCTGTGCCATTTGCTCCCCTTATTCTTACGAGTCCTGTCTAGCATCCACTACTGACAAAGGTTAATCCAATTGCCCTGTGGATAAAAATGTGGATAACTGTGGAAACACGCCGACAGGGTTGTGTATAAGTTGTGGATAACCTGTGGATAAATTGTGGAAAGATTCTTAGATGGTCGTAATTTACTGGGTTTTGGCTGTGGATAACTAAGGTTAACAAACCCTAAACTTTCACCTGAGAGTTTAGTTTTCCACAGGGTAAAAACGCCGATAAACGAAGTTATCCACAGTTATCCACAGGTTAAAAAGAACGGGCGGTGGTTTTACCCACCGCCCGAAACTTTAGTTAGAACTACTTCTTGCCAACCACCTGGATGGTGATGTTGGCAATAACGTCGCCGTGTAGACGAACGGTAGCCGAGTGGTTTCCAGCGATCTTGATCGGAGCAGCTAGCTCGATCTTGCGCTTGTCAACCTCGCCCAAACCAGCCTCAACGATTGCCGAAGCAACGTCGGCGGTCTTGATGGCACCGAATAGGCGACCCTCAACACCGGCCTTGGCGTTTAGACGAATAGCCTTCTCCTCAAGGCGAGCCTTGAGAGTCTGTGCTTCTTCAACGGTTGCGATTGCACGAGCGTTGCGAGCCGACTTGATCTGCTCAACCTGCTTCTCGCCACCCTTGGTCCATAGAACTGCAAAGCCCTGTGGAACTAGGTAGTTACGTGCGTAACCGTTCTTTACTTCAACAACGTCGCCTGCAGAACCTAGACCTGAAACTTCGTTAGTAAGAATAACTTTCGACATTTGGTCCCTTCCTTAGCTTCGGCCAGCGCCAGCGTAAGGCATTAGAGCCATTTCGCGAGCGTTCTTTACGGCACGGGCAATTAGGCGCTGTTCCTGAACAGAAACACCGGTGATACGACGCGAACGGATCTTGCCGCGGTCGCTTACGAACTTACGTAGGGTAGCAACATCCTTGTAATCGATGATGCCAACCTTGATTGCTTTCACTGGCGCAAGCTTCGCGTTTTTTGCGTTGCGGTTTG
>JBJOJC010000110.1:0-3546 GCA_046046825.1 Actinomycetota bacterium
GCTTCCGGCTCGTTGAAACCACAGGCAATGACGGCGTTGTTGATGACGAGATGGTTAATGTAGCTGAAGTCAACGAAACCGTGTTCGTCGGTTTGTTCTAATGGTGCTGGCACTCGAATCACTTCGAGCTTTCGACCAGCGGCATCGGTTTCCGACAGGAAGAGCTTCTCCAATTCGCGACTAAGCGCGTAATCCGGGTGGTCTGGGTTCTCCTGCCAGTGCAGAAGCACCACTCCCGGCTTGGCAAAGCAGGCAACCATGTCAACGTGACCTCTAGTGCCCGGTGACCCGTAGTCGCGGTGGAGACCGCGTGGTAGCCAGATGGCTTTTTTGGCGCCGATGGTTCGAGCCATCTCCCACTCAACGCGCTCTTTGGTTGTGTAAGGGTTGCGCATTGGGTCTAGTTGCACGGTTTCGGTAAGGAGCACTGTGCCTTCGCCGTCGACGTGAATTCCGCCGCCCTCATTAACCAATGCCGACGGAATGTGGTTTGCCGAAGCCGAATCGGATACGAACTTCGCAATCTTGCGGTCGCGTTCCCACATTGCCCAGTTGTTGGCACCCCAACCGTTGAAGGTCCAGTCGACTCCGCCCAGCTGACCCTCTGCGTTTAGTACAAAGGTTGGGCCGATGTCGCGCATCCAAGAATCATCGAGTGGTGATTCACGAATTTCAATTCTGGGATCAAGCCGCTTTTTAGCTTCCGCGAGCGCGGAAGGGTCGACTATTGCGGTTACCGGCTCGAAATCCACAATGGCGTTGGCAACAGCACTCCAAGTAGCGTAGGCGCGGTCGCGCGAAGCTGGCTCATCGCCGATGGTGTAGTTGTCGCGAGGGAAGGCAATCCAAATGCGTTCTTGTTCTGCCCACTCGGCGGGCATGATCCATTCGGTCATGGTTTTCTTTCGAGCTAGATGGCTAGTTTGTTGCGTTTTGCCAAGATGTAAATAATCGCTGGGATGGTGATGCCGACCTCAAACGAGATATCGAGACCGCCAAGAATCCCAAGAATCGGACCCTCATAGAAAGTGGTGTAGACGGTGAGAATAGCCGCGGTGAAGCCAGCTAAGAACGCCACGATTCCGGCAACGTTGTAACCGTTGGTGTACCAGTACTTGCCGCCTTTGGCTGCCGCCTCCAGGGCAGGGCCGTCGTACTTGTTGCGGCGAAGCCACATGTCGGCGAGGTACAAACTGATTAGCGGAGCCACGGTCACCACAATCAGCTGAAGCAGAGTGTTCATGGCGTCGATGAAGTCCCAAACCAAAACTGCGGTCAAGGTCAGGATGACTCCGAAGATTCCATCGGCGATAACGGTGATTGATCGCTTTAGTTTCACACCGATGGTTTGAAGTACCAGACCTGAACTGTAGGCGGTCATGGCATTGTTTGCGACGGTACCCATAACCACGGCAATGGTGAATAGTGGTGAGAACCAGGCTGGTAGCAAACCCTCGATTACCGATTGTGGGTCTTCCGCCTGAAGAGCTGCGGTTACGTAGGCGCCAAGAGCACTCAGCAAAACGCTTGGAACCATGTAGCCCAAGGTCACCGAACCGACGATATTGCGAATTGGGGTGTTGGCCGGAAGGTAACGGCTGAAGTCGGCGCCGTTTGTGTAAGAAATTGGAGTGCAGGCCAGCAGTGAAACACCGGCAAAGGCAATGATCCAGAAGTCTGGGCCTTCTAGCGGCGGAACGGCATTGACATCACCCTTCACGGTCGTGAGCAAGAAGTAGGTTGCCACACCAAACACGGCTAGGAACGACCAAGAAATGTACTTGTAGGCCTTGGTGATGAAGTTATATCCGTAAACACTGATCACTAGGGTGATGGCTGCAAGAACGCTGATTACCGCTGCCTTTACGTAATTGTCGGTGACGATTCCCCAGCGTTCCATGACGGCAAAAATGATGAAGGCGGCGCCAATCCAGTTGAGTGCTAGGAAGATGCAGTTGACCATCCAGCCAGTGAAGACCTGGCTGTAGAGATTACCCTTAGGGCCAAATAGAGCCCTCTGAATGATTTGGCTTGGGGTCCCAGATACCGGCCCGGTGGCCGAAATAAAACCGGTCAAAACCGAAAATAGGTTTCCGATCACGATGACCGCAAGTGCCTGCCAAAAACTTAGACCCATAGCAACCAGCACGCCACCCATGACGAGCACAACGTAGTTCGCCTGAGACGTTGCCCAAACTCCGATTAACTGGCGGGCGCGACCATAGCGTTCGTTGGCTGGAATGTGGTCGATACCGTGAGCTTCGATGCCTTTGGCAACGTCTAATGGAATGCCGTCGTGAATCAACGGCTGGGTAACGTTATCTGGCATCTTCGGCTCACAATTTCACTAGAGTTTCGGCCCTGAATAGGGCTGATGGTTCATTCTAGGCATCTTCGATTGGCCGCTTCACAGCAAAAAGAAAAACCAGACCCGAAGATCTGGTTTTAGGTGGCGGTGACGGTGGGATTTGAACCCACGGTACGCGTTAACGTACACAACATTTCGAGTGTTGCACCTTCGGCCGCTCGGACACGTCACCGTCAACTAGGCTACTACATTGGAGGGTTACATGAGTACTGAGGGTTCTACCAGGGCGATCTTTGCGGCGCTGGGCGCCAACACCGGAATCGCCATCACCAAGTTCATTGCCGCTGCCATCAGTGGGTCAGCCTCCATGTTCGCCGAGGCGATTCACTCGGTCGCCGACACCGGCAACCAAATCCTTCTTCTTCTAGGTGGAAAGCGCGCCAAGCGCCAGGCTACTCCTACGCACCCGTTTGGTTACGGCCGTTCGCGCTACATTTACGCGTTCATGGTTTCGATTGTTCTGTTCTCAATCGGTGGAATGTTCTCAATCCTCGAAGGTGTGAACAAACTAACCGAACCGCACGAGTTGGAACAGGCTTGGCTCCCGCTAACCGTTCTCGGGGTTGCCATCTTGCTCGAAAGCTTCAGTCTTTACACCGCTCTCAAGGCTGCCAAAGAAGAGCGCGGTCGCACCTCTCTATACACGTTCATCCGTCACGCAAAAAGCCCTGAGCTTCCGGTGGTAATCCTCGAAGACATTGCCGCCCTAGTGGGTCTGGTTTTTGCTTTCGCAGGTGTTGGCCTGACCGTACTTACTCACGACCCAATCTGGGACGCCATTGGCACGCTCGCAATCGGTGGCCTGCTGGTCGCCGTCGCAGTGATTCTCGGCATCGAAACATCAAGCCTCCTGGTTGGCGAAGGTGCTACCGAAAAGGACACCCAGAAGATTGCCAAGGCGCTTCGCGAAAGCGCTGGTGTTGAAGACATCATTCACATGAAGACTTTGTATCTTGGTCCTGACGAATTGATGGTGGCCGCAAAGATTGCGGTGAAAGCCACCGATAAGGCACGCGACATCGCCAATGCCATCGACATCGCGGAGGAGAACATCCGCAAAGCTGTGCCGAGCGCTCTGGTTATTTACCTAGAGCCAGATATTCTGCGCTCTTCGAAGAACTGACGTAATACTTCTGCCGTCTCGTTTTCCATCACGCCGCCGATGACCTCAATGGCAG
>JBJOJC010000111.1:0-3694 GCA_046046825.1 Actinomycetota bacterium
TTAGTCTTTGGCGATGGAATGGCTAAAGAATCAGTTCGCTCAGGCGAAAAGCGGTGATAAGACCGCTAGAAAAAGGCTCCTGATTCTTGGGGTCTCTGTCGTTGTGGTGTTGAGCCTCCTAGTCTCAGGTCAAACGAAATCGGAACCGATTCGAATCGCGCCAAAAGCGACGACAAATGCGGAGTCGGTTGCGGCTTCCGGTTTTATTCACATCACCGGAGCTGTTGCCAAACCAGGTGTTTACCCGCTAACCAACGGCATGCGACTTTTCGAAGCGGTCGCATTGGCTGGTGGTTTCACTAAGTCCGCCGATCAGGAGAGTGTGAATCTTGCAAGAACTTTGACGGATGGCGAGCAAATCATCGTCGGTAAAGGTGGAACCACTCCAAAATCTGATGGACTCGTTCAACTGAACCAAGCGACTGTGGCTGATCTCGACAAATTGCCGGGTCTCGGACCAACGCTGGCAGCAAGAATCATCGACTGGCGTGAAGCCAATCACGGATTTAGATCAATCGACGATTTGCGAAAAGTAGGAGGAATCGGCGACAAGTTGTTTGCCGCTATTAGGAAACTTGTCTCTCTTTGATTAGAAGATTTAGTTTTCTTATCGCGTTACTTGCGTTTGGAATTCTTGGCTCCTACGTTTCCCAATCAAGTTGGCACAAGCCGTTGGCAGCCATTGAGTCAGCTCAAGAATTCGAACTGGTGAGCACCAAGTTTTGTGTAATTGGTGTTCAAACTAACTTCCAGTCGATTGAGATCGATTCAGGTGCGCTACCAAAAGGGAGCTCTGGCCGGCTCATTGATCAAGAGAATCGTTTGAAACAGGGTGATTGCCTTTCGGCGTTACTGCAACTATCGCCCGCGAGACCATTAGAGCGATTCGCCTTTCATGCAAAGTTAAAGCAGGTAGAAGGAGCAATTGCGCACTCCTCAGAGCTGCAGTTAGTGCTGAACATGCGCAACTTCTTGAGCAATGTGAGTGGCGACCCGAAAAACCTCGTTTCAGGGCTGGCTGTGGGAATTGACTCCGGGCTGAGCGAGAGCTTTCAAGAGAACATGAAGACAACTGGCCTTACCCACCTCACTGCGGTTTCCGGTGCTAACTGTGCAATCGTGCTGGGAATGGTTTGGTTGCTCTTGCGATTGCTTGGAGTAGGTAGGGGAGTTCGCACGATAATTTCTTTGCTTGCCCTCTGCGGCTATGTGTTGCTTGTTGGATGGCAACCCAGTGTGTTGCGATCAGCTTTCATGATGAGTGTAGTTTTTGTATCTCTGGAGTTCGGGCGAAGAATTTGGATTCCTGGAGCTCTGATTGTTGGATCCCTAGTTCTCCTAATCGTTGACCCTTGGCTAATTTTCGAATACGGATTTTGGCTTTCCGTCTTGGCAACCTTTGGATTAGTCATCCTGACGCCAAAGTTTTCCGAACTTCTCCAGAAGCAATTACCCAAATGGCTATCGGTAACTCTCTCGGCGACCATCTCTGCCCAAATTTGGTGCCTGCCGATCCTCGTTGAGCTTCAAGGAGGGTTCGCCACACACTCGATAGTGGCGAACTTGCTAGTTGAGCCCATGGTTCCACTCGTAACGGTTCTGGGGCTGCTGGCGGCGATTCTGGGGCCTTTCATTCCAGGGCTCGGATCGCTGCTCCTGGCAATTGCGGCAATTCCTGCCAGGTGGATAGTTTGGGTAGCCAATTCGTTGGCGCAAGCGCCTGCAGCGTTACTGCCGATTCCCGGTGGCGGTTTGGGATTCATGCTTACCGCCGCCTTTGCGGTCTTTATAACCATCGCAATCAACAGGCAACGCTTCAGGTTCGTCTTTCTTGCACTGCTATTAGGCGGATTGTGGTTTGGGAGTCTTGGCGGTATTGCAATTCGATCGCTTGGTTTCAATCTAAGTAATTGGTCCATACTCGCCTGTGATGTTGAGCAGGGAGATGCTCTGGTGCTCCGGTCTGAAAACCAGGTTGCTGTGGTTGATGTTGGTAAAGACCCGCAACTCATCGACGGTTGTTTGGACCAACAAGGTATTGAGCATGTCGAATTGCTTGTTCTAACCCATTTCGACCAAGATCACGTGGGCGGGCTTCCTGGGCTTTTGAACGGTCGCTCTGTTTCCAAGGTCCTAATTTCGGCTTTTCCGGATGAACGCCCCGATGCGATCGACATGGTGGAAACCCTAAATCGATTGAACTTAGAGCTGGTTGTTGCTCCGGAAAATTTGACTGGTCGGTTGGGTGAATTCACTTGGAACGTTATTAGTTCGCCAGGCAGTTCCGGTGCAACCGCGAACGAAGCCTCTTTGGGTATGAAGTTCGAATCAACCAGCTTGGTGATCTACACGCTCGCAGACATGAATGAACGAGCCCAAGATCGAGTACTCGCAAAGGCGCAGGGGTCTAACAAGCCCACTGTTGTCAAAGTTTCTCATCATGGTTCGGCAGACCAAAGTGCAACTTTCTATCAGCAGATTGATGCGGATGTGGCTCTTATTTCGGTAGGTAGAGGCAACTCCTACGGCCATCCAACCAAACGAGCTCTTCAGCTACTGGCACAGAGCGGTTCCAAAGTATTTCGCACTGATCTCGAAGGTGCCGTTGCACTTGGAGTTTCCAATGGCGTAATTGAAGTCATGTCATCCGGCGGTAGGTAGGCTTGTCGGGTGAGTAAGGCAAAATTCGTTGATTGGCGCAAGGTTCAACCCTCGCCACTCATTCTAATTTTTGGCTCTGAGGAGTACCTATACGGCTCCGCAATTCGCCGGTTGAAAGATGCCGTGCGCGCTAAACAAGACAGTGTTGAAATTCACGAAATTGATGCATCGGATTACGTCGCTGGCGACCTACTCAACTTGGTGAGTCCGTCACTCTTTTCAGAGCCAAAACTGGTCATCATCGGCGGGGTCGAACGATGCACCGACGCGCTAATCGAAGATGGCAAAGCTATTACCGTCGAAGACCTAGTCGATGTGACCCTGGTCTTTCAGCACGCTGGCAACAGCACCAGGGGTAAGGCGCTACTCGATTCATTGCGAGCCAATGAAGCAGCCATCGAGGTTGCATGTGCCAAGCTCACTAAGGACCCCGAAAAAACCGCCTTCGTGCAAAGCCACTTTTCCGAAGCGAACCGCAAGTTCACGCAGTCGGCGGTCAAGGCTTTAGTTGATGCATTTGGAAACAGTCTTCTCGAGCTTGCAGCAGCCTGCGATCAACTTCTGGCCGACAGCGCCGAGCAAATCGACGAAGAACTGGTGAATCGTTATTTCAGCGGGCGAGTTGAAGCGGATGCCTTCAAAATTTTGAATGCCGCACTAGAAGGTAAATCGGGGGAGGCGCTGCTGCTACTTCGCCATGCGCTGCAAACCGGTCAGGATGTTATCTACATGCTCGGAGCCTTTGCTAAGAAGGTCCGCGAAATGTGCCAAATTGCGGGCGACCCGAGGGCAACGGCCTCTTCAGTTGGAATGAATCCTTATGGCTTTTCGCAGACCAAGAAGGCAGTTTCGGGCTGGACCGACGAAGGTCTTGCCAAGGCGTTAGTAGCACTAGCCGACGCCGATGCCGCGGCAAAGGGAGCTGAGCGCCAGCCCGAATACCGGATGGAGCAGTTGGTGCTGCTAATCGCAAATAGGGGTAGATCGTGAAGCGTTTACCTGGTTGGGTAATCGTGCTCACCGTCTTGGCGAT
>JBJOJC010000112.1:0-14563 GCA_046046825.1 Actinomycetota bacterium
CCGGGTAAACCAACCTCACCACCAGTGGCACTGCCATGACCGACTGGATTAGTGGAACCACCAACCAGGTTTCGCGAAGAGGCAGCGGGTAGCCACCAAAGGTAACCAGGTAGCCGAAGCCGAGAACCACGGTGGAGATTCCAAGTGGTAACAGGAACAAAACGTCGAGCACGCGAATGGTCACTAGTGAAGCGCGGTTCTTGGTTGGAAGCGAGAGTAAGAAGGAAACGGCAACACCAATCACCAGAGCAATGGTGGCTGAGATAAGCATGTTGCGAAGGCTATTCAAGGTGGCATCGACCACCGAAATGTTTAGAAGCTCTCGAGTTCCTCGCCCGGTTAGGTTCACGAAGTTGCCAACGAAGCCATCGCCTTCGGTGAACGTCTTTACCAGTATTTGCAACATCGGTGCACCAATAAGCAAGACAACAACTGGCAAGGTAATCAAGATAGCCAGCCAGTCGCGTTTATCGACCGGCTTCACATTTCCGTCGTGCTCTCCGAGTTCAATACCAATGTTGGCACGTCCGCCGGTTTGAGAAATTCCAAAGGCAACAACACTAAGCATCGTTTGAACCAAAGCCAGGGCTGAAGCCTTTGGTAGGTCAAGCAGAGTATTAGCCGCGCTGGCAATCTCAGTTTCCAGCGAGTGCACCTGGCCACCACCCAGTACCAGGATCACTCCGTAGCTGGCACTGCAAAACAAAAACGTCGACGCCGACGCGGAGATCAGTGCCGGCTTCAACTGCGGAAGCGAGATGCTCCACACTGTGCGCAGGCGCCCGGCACCAGCCATCGCCGAAGCCTCCTCGGTTTGGAGGTCAAGAGACATCCAGAAGCTGCCAATGGTACGAACGGCTAGCGAGTAGTTCAGAAAAACGTGTGCAGCGATAATCCACAAAATCGGGTCGGACCACAGGTGGCTGTCGTCGCGGAAAATAGTAAAACCGGTAGCCACCACAATGGTCGGGAGCATAAACGGAATCGTGATTAGCGACCGAATTGCCCGCTGGCCAGGGAACTGTTTTCGATAGAGGATGTAAGCGCCCGGAACTGCCAAGGCTATGGTCAGCGCAGTTGAAAGCAAAGCCTGCCAAACCGTGAACCAGGTAACCTGCAAGTCTCGTGAATCGAGCAGGTGAAGCGCCCAGTCTCCGGCAAAACCTTTCCCGAGAATATTCCCCAGCGGCCAGAAAAACAGAACCCCCAGAAAACTCAGGGGAACTATCCAGCCAAGCACCCTTTTATTCAAATAGCTTGCTCCAAGACTTGAGCCAAGCCTTACGGTTACCCGAAACATCTAGCTCTTCTCCAGCGAGAGTTAGCGCTGCCGGAGCAAACTCCGACCACTCACTAGGGAGCGCAATCGAGGTATCAATCGGATAGACGTACATCGAATTTGGAAGAGCCGTTTGGAAGTCGGCAGATTTCATGAACTCAACTAAAACTTTCGCTCCAGCGGGATTCTTAGCCTTAGCTAGAACACCGGCATACTCGGTTTGGCGGTAGCAATCGTTCAGGATGCTGGCAGTTTGGCTCTTGCCGTTGTCACGGATTTCAAATGCCGGTGAACTTGAGTAGCTCAGCACGATCGGATATTTGCCATGGCCGCTCGAGCCAGAGAACTCGGTGAAGTAAACGTCTTCCCAGCCGGCCACAACCTTCAGCCCGTGATTCTTCAACTTCGACCAGTAGCCAAGGTAACCATCCTCACCAAACACTGCGATTGTGGTGGCCAGAAACGCCATGCCACTCGAGGAGGTCGCCGGGTTTGAAACCGCGGTCAGGTTTTTGTACTTACCTAATGTGAGGTCGCGGATGTTCGATGGGGCCGCAATTCCCTTGGCGGCAAACCAGTCGATGTCATAGTTCATGCAAACATCGCCGAAGTCGATGGCACTCAGCTCACCATCGATTAGCTGGTTGTCGGCAACCAATTCGGCGAGAGTGTTGTCGATACCAAAAACGGCATCGGCAATCGGTTGATCCTTGGTGAGCACCAACTTGTTGGTCATGGCACCGGTTTCCCCAGCCTTGACCAGCTTCAGCTTGTAACCAGACTCGGTTTCAAACTGCTTCTGCAAGCTTTCGGAAATCGCGAATGAGTCGTGGGTAACTAAAACCACGGTCTTGTTCTCGATGGCTGGGCTGCAGCCGGCCAGAGCCAAACTGCTGATTGCTGCTACAACTGCAGCCTTAAATAGTTTCTGCACTTTCGTGCCCTCCTTTTATAGATGGGCACGGGTTAGAGGTCCTCCCTGCGCTGGCATTACCCAGATCAGGTTTGACGGTCGACAACTTGGTAGTTGTCCTCTCAGCCCGGTAACACCGAACTCCCGTGTAGTTCTAGATTAGTGTGCTGACGAAGCGGCTGCCTCAGCAGCATTCGACTTGTCGCGAAGCGCCGGAGCCTTGATGAACCAAGACATCGCGAAAGCAATCGCCACAACGGCTGCCGCAGCCACGAACACGGTTACCGCTGAGTCGGCGAAGCCCATCAGGAACGGGCGAGCCAGGCGAGGGTCAAGCTGAGTTAGGAACGATGAGTCGCCGTTCAACTTATCGCCAAGAGCTGCTGGGTCGGCAGCTGCTTCCTTTAGGAACAACAGGTTTGGATCATCAGCCTTGATTTCGCCGGTGGCGGCCTTGGTCAAGATTTCCTTGGCAGCCGCAGCCATGTCGTTCTTTACCGAAGTGTTTTCAAGAGCACTCTTAATGGCGTCTGGAAGTCGGTTGAACAGAATCGAGATGAACACCGCAACACCGAGAGTTCCACCCATCTGGCGGAAGAACATCGAGGAGGAGGTTGCTACACCGATGTCCTGTGGTGAGACCGCGTTCTGTGCGGCCAGGGTTAGGGTTTGCATTAGCTGACCGAGACCCATACCGATGATGACCATCGAGACCGACATCACCCACATCGGAGTGTTGTATTGGTAGGCGAAAAGCGAAACGTAACCGAGCATCAGCATTCCGGTACCGGTGATCATGAAGATGCGGTACTTTCCAGTCTTGCTGGTTACCTGACCTGAAACGATTGAAGCCGACATCATTCCGGCAACCATTGGAAGCATTAGGAAACCAGACTCGGTTGGGCTGGCGCCATTGACGATTTGAATAAGAAGTGGAAGGGTCATCATTCCACCGAACATGCCAACACCCACGATTACACCCAATATGGTGACCGAGGTGAAGGTGCGTGACTTGAACAACTTCAGCGGAAGGATGGCCTCATCGCCAGCAGCCCGCTCGGCGAAGATAAACGAAACAATACCGATGATTGAGACCGCGTAGTAGGCGAGTGAAGTGGTGCTGGTCCAACCCCAGTCACGACCGTTTTCAGCAACCAAAAGCATTGGAACCACGGCCATGATGATGGTGGTTGCGCCAAGCCAGTCGATGCGGTGCTTGACCGAAGTGTGAGGAACGTGAAGGAATCTCCAAACGAGGTAGATCGCAACGGCGCCAATTGGCACGTTGATTAGGAAGATCCACTTCCAGCCGGCGATGCCGAGGATCATTCCAGCGTCGGCGAACAAACCTCCAACAACCGGGCCAAGAACGCTCGAGGTTGCGAAAACCGCTAGGAAGTAACCCTGGTAGCGAGCGCGCTCGCGGGCAGGAACGATGTCGCTAAGCACGGTGATGGCAAGTGAGAACAAACCACCGGCACCGATACCCTGAAGCGCACGCCAACCGGCTAGCTCGAGCATTGAACCAGAAAGAGCAGAAAGAGCCGAACCGAGCACGAAGATCATGATGGCGATTAGGAACAGACGACGACGTCCGAAGATGTCACCGAGCTTTCCGTAAATCGGGGTCGAAATCGTCGAAGTGATTAGGTAGGCGGTGGTTACCCAAGCCTGAAGTTCTAGGCCGTGAAGGTCGTCGGCAATGGTTCGCATTGCGGTACCAACCACACTCTGGTCGAGTGCCGACAGGAACATGCCCGCCATGAGACCAACCAAAACTAGGAGAATTTGGCGGTGCGACATTTCGCCCGCTACTGGCTTTTCAGCAGTTTTTGACACTGAGACTTCTTTCTTGATACGGGTAATCTTGAACCCGTGATACGGCGCAACCAAAAACCAAACCGGACAGTTGCGTCTTTTATTTCCGTAAGGGCGGTAGCCCTTGCTCTGTTGATAAGTCTACTTAGCCCAAATCCTATTCCCGCCAGGGCGGTTGGGGACTGTGCATTGAGCCCTACTGATGCAGCCTGTGTTATTGATCGGCCCAGTTCTTACCAAGTGGTAGTCAACAAAACTCGCCCGGTCACTCCTGATACTTACCAACCAAGTGACCTCCGCACGGTTCCGCGATACAACCCATATGGCCGAATCCTGCGCAAGTCGGTGTCTTCGGCCGTGGTCCACCTAGGTGATGCCATGAAGGCGGCCGGCAAGGGAACCCTGGTGGTTCAAAGTGGCTACCGAAGTTATTACTCGCAAAAGTCGATTCTGGCCGCAAAGATCCAAGCGATTGGCAAAACCAACGCGTTGAAGCTGGTTGCCAAGCCTGGGTATTCCGAGCACCAAACCGGTTTGGCAGTTGATTTTGCGGCCAGAGGAGTTAGCACACTGAATGTTAGCTTTGCCAAAACCAAGGCCGGTATCTGGCTAGCTGAGAACGCTCACCTTCATGGTTTCATTCTTCGCTACCCTTCGGGGAAAACGCCGGTCACCGGTTACAGCTATGAGCCTTGGCATTTCCGTTTCGTCGGAATCGACCTAGCCACAGCCATGCATGATCAAGGAATTACCACTCTCGAAGAGTATTTCTCCCTGCCGGCTGCGCCAAACTATCTGAACTAGGCGAGAACCGAGTCGACCAGAGTTTTCGCTTCGGCCTGAACCTGAGCCAGGTGTTCTGCGCCCTTGAAGCTTTCGGCGTAGATCTTGTAAACGTTTTCGGTTCCCGAAGGTCGGGCGGCGAACCAGGCGTTTTCGGTTTCAACTTTTAGCCCACCCAGAGCGGCACCGTTACCAGGCGCGTGGGTGAGAATCCCCGTTATGGTTTCGCCGGCTAGAGAGCTAGCGGTCACGGCGTCGGCGGAAAGCTTGCCCAGCCTTGCTTTCTGTTCCAACGTGGCCGGAGCATCGATTCGTTCGTAAACCGAAGAGCCAAACTTTTCGGTAAGCAGCGAGTATTGCTGCGACGGAGTTTTGCCGGTGACCGCGGTGATCTCACTGGCGAGCAGCGCCAAAATCAAACCATCTTTATCGGTCGACCAGGCTTCGCCGCTGCGCCTTAGGAAGCTAGCTCCAGCCGACTCCTCGCCACCAAAACCAACCGAGCCATCGATTAGCCCTGGCACGAACCACTTGAATCCAACCGGCACTTCAACCAGCTTGCGTTCGAGGTTGGCAACTACACGGTTGATGATCGACGAAGAAACCATGGTCTTTCCAACCGCTGCCGAGTGTGACCAGTCAGGGCGGTGACGGAACAGGTAATCAATTGATGCGGCCAAGAAGTGGTTCGGGTTCATCAGCCCGTGATCTCGGGTGACAATTCCGTGACGATCCGCATCAGCATCGTTTCCGGTTGAGATGTCGAAACGGTCCTTGCCCTCAATCAGCGAAGCCATGGCAAACGGGCTCGAGCAGTCCATTCGAATCTTCTCGTCCCAGTCGAGGGTCATGAAGCCAAACTGAAAATCAACACTCGGGTTCACCACGGTCAGGTTTAGGTTGTATCGGGAACCGATTTCACCCCAGTAGTCAACCGAGGCGCCACCCATTGGGTCGGCTCCAATGCTCACCGACGAATTCGCGATGGCGTCCATGTTAATAACGGCACTGAGTTGAGAAATGTAGTTGTCTTTGAAGTCGTAGGCGATTCCAGCGGGCTTGGCCTTTTTTACCTCGCGTAGGCCGTTTGCGATAATTTCGTTGGCACGCTTGGCAATCCAGTTCGTTGCATCCGAATCGGCTGGGCCACCGTGAGGCGGGTTGTATTTGAAACCGCCGTCGGTTGGCGGGTTGTGGCTGGGGGTGATGACAAGGCCGTCGGCGCGAGATGAGTCGGTCTCGGCTTTGCCGTGGTTGTGATTGATGATGGCAACCGAGACCGCCGGAGTAGGAACGTAACGACCAGCCGAGTCGACCAAGGCCGGAACATCGTTGCCCGCCAGAACTTCAAGGGCGGTGATTTCAGCAGGTTCGGAAAGGGCGTGGGTGTCTTTGCCAACGTAAATCGGTCCGTGAATGTTCTCGGCTCGGCGGTACTCAACGATGGCCTGCGTGATTGCAGCAATGTGGTCGTGGTTGAACGAGCCATTGAGAGAGGTGCCTCGGTGGCCAGACGTGCCAAACGCAACCTTTTGAATCGGATCGTTCACATCGGGCTTGATGGCGAAATAATCGTCCACCAGTTTTTCAATGTCTACTAGGTCTTGGGCCTGTGCCTTTTTGCCAGCTCGCTCACTCATAAAACCATTGTGTCGCTTAACCTAGATGTATGTCATCACAAGCTCGTAACTCTAAGACCGCCTATGCCTATCTGGGTCCGGCAGGCACGTTTACCGAGCTCGCACTTCGACAGGTGAAGGCAGCCGTTGGACAAGAGTGGAAGCCAGTGCTTTCTGTGGCCGATGCGCTAAACGCAGTGCTAACCGGCAAGGCTTACCGCGCTATCGTTCCGGTGGAGTCTTCGGTTGAAGGCGGAGTAAGTGCAACTCTCGATGCCCTTGCCACCACCGAAGGTTTGCAGATTTACGCTGAATACCTGGTGCCGGTGAACTTCAACCTGGTCGCTAAGCCTGGCGTAAAGCTCTCCGATGTAAAGACCATTGCCGCCCACCCGGTTGCCTACGCTCAGGTTCGCAAGTGGCTCAGCGAAAATGTGAAGGGTCACAAGCACCTGCACTCAACCTCCAACGCAGCAGCAGCCTCTGACCTGTGGGAGAACGAGAAGCTCGACGCTGCCGTTTCGACCCCAAACATCACCGACCACTACATGGTCAAGGTAATCGCCAAAAACATCGCCGACAACAAGAACGCTGAAACTCGCTTCATCGAGGTTGGCAAAAAGGGAGCGCTTCCTAAGCGAACCGGACACGACAAGACTTCACTTATCGTGGAACTTCCAAGCGACCGTCCAGGGGCACTTCTGGCAATGCTCGAGCAGTTCGCTGCCCGCGGAGTGAACCTGAGTCGCATCGAATCCCGACCTCTGGGAGATCGTCTCGGGCGTTACCGCTTCAACGTCGACGCCAATGGCCACGCGACCGATGAGGCTGTAGCCGAAGCCGTTCAAGGCCTTTACCGCTTCAGCCCGAAGCTCATTTTCTTAGGTTCATACCCACGTGCCGACAAGAAGGCTTCGGTTCACGAGGGAAACAACACCTCCGACAACTATGTAAGCGCCAAGCGCTGGTGGCTCAAAGCCATCGGCAAATAGGATTGTCCCTGTGATTGACCTAAATCTTCTTCGTGAAAACCCGAACGCCATCAAGGCGTCGCAGCGCGCTCGCGGTGCCAGTGAAGAACTGGTCGACCAGGCAGCACAAGCCGACATTGAATGGCGTGCCGATCTAGCTTCTTTTGAATCACTTCGTGCCGAGCAGAACGCTCACTCGAAAACTGTTGCCACCGCCCCTAAAGAGGAGAAGGCCGCTCTTATCGCTGCCGCCCAAGAACTTGCCGCGAAGGTTAAAGCCGCCGACGCCAAAGCAGCCGAGACGCAGGAAAAGCTCGACCAAATTCTTTGGCAGATCGAAAACGTGGTTTGCGAAGGTGTTCCTGCCGGAGGCGAAGACGATTTCGTGGTGCTGCGTGAGGTTGGAACCAAGCCAACCTTCGATTTCGCTTTCAAAGACCACTCTGAACTCGGTCAAGAACTTGACATCCTCGACCTCGAGCGTGGTGTCAAAGTTTCTGGATCACGCTTCTACTTCCTGAAGGGTTGGGGAGCACGTCTAGAAATCGCGATGATGAACCTCGCTCTCGACCAAGCTGCAGACGCTGGATTCACCGCGCTGATCACTCCAACGCTGGTTCGCCCAGAGGTTATGGCCGGCACCGGCTTCCTTGGCCAGCACGCCGATGAAATCTACTACCTACCTGCCGACGACCTTTACCTAACCGGCACCAGTGAAGTAGCCCTTGCCGGTTACCACCGCGACGAAATCGTTGACCTTTCCGAAGGTCCTCTCCGCTACGCCGGTTGGAGCACCTGCTACCGCCGCGAAGCTGGCAGCGCCGGCCGCGATACCAAGGGCATCTTGCGCGTGCACCAGTTCAACAAGCTAGAGATGTTCTCCTACGTTGAGCCGGAGCAGGCCGAAGCTGAGCACGAGAAACTTCTCGCCTTCCAAGAGCAAATGCTCCAGAAGTGCGAGCTTCCTTACCGCGTCATTCACACTGCTGCCGGCGACCTAGGTTCTAGTGCCGCCCGCAAATACGACATCGAAGCTTGGGTTCCAAGCCAAGAGACCTACCGCGAACTAACCTCGACCTCGAACTGCACCACTTTCCAGGCTCGCCGACTAAACATGCGTTACCGCAAAGACGACGGCAGAACCGCAACCTTGGCCACCCTAAACGGAACTCTCGCTACCACGCGTTGGTTGGTTGCAATCATTGAAAACCACCAGCAGCCGGACGGCTCGATTCGCATCCCTGCCGCACTTCGCCCATACCTTGGCGGAGCCGAATTCATCAAGCCAAAGGCGCGCGCCTAAGGATGCCTTTGCTCCCTGAACATCGCTGGCTGATCTGCCTCGACATTGATGGCACGCTCGTTCACGACGACGGCTACCTGTCTCCTCGCGTAGCGTCTGAGGTAAAGCGTGTTCAAGAGCTCGGCCATCTGGTGGTCGTTGCCACCGGACGAAGTGCCATCAACGCCATCGGCGTAACCAAAGAAATCGGACTCCTCGACGGAAAATTGATCTCTTCTAACGGAGCCGTCACGGTAAGAATCGACCACGATCACCCTCGCGGTTACATTCAGGAAGAAGTGATTACCTTCGACCCGACCGAGGTTCTCACCAAACTAATCAGCAGCCTTCCTCACGCCCACTTTGCTGTGGAAGATGCCGAAGGTGTTTACCACTTCCACAAAGAGTTCCCAGCCGATGCGCTTGGTGATGTTAATCACGAAACTCCGCTCGAAGAACTCATGCACCGCCCGGTCAGCCGAATCGTGGTTCTCAGCCCAGAGCAGGAAACCGAGGAGTTCGTCGACACCGTTGCCACCCTCGGCCTATCCTCGGTTAGCTATGCCATCGGTTACTCGGCTTGGCTAGACATCGCACCACTAGGTGTGAGCAAAGCCAGCGCGCTAGAAGTTGTGCGTGCTCACAACGAAATCAAACCAGACCAGATCATCACCATCGGCGACGGCCGCAACGACATCAGCATGTTCGAGTGGGCTAAGTCTGGTGGAGGTCTCGCCTTCGCCATGGGTCAAGGCCCAGAAGAAGTTCACGCGGCCGCGAGTTTCGTAACGGATGCAGTGGAAGACGATGGCGTTGCCAGCGTTCTCTCAGGTTTCGAGGGCATTCTGTTTACAAGATCAATCGGATAAACTTAGGGTCTGGCCATGAACGCCAAGCTCTCCCAAAACTAGAAGACTGGAGCAACAATTGGCTAAAACCAAGCTTGCTGATCCACGTCACGCTAATCCAACCAAAACCAAAGGTGAGGGCATCCGCCGCATCCTGCTTCGACTAACCGCATCGATTCTCGGAGCGACGCTTGCAATCCTCGGCGTCACCGCGTTCTCACTAAACAACGAGATTCAGTCGAACGGCATTCAACTCGTCGACGCCAATGGCAAAGCCATCAAGCCGCCAACGCTCGAAGACCTCAAGGGCGCCATCAATATTCTGGTCGTCGGTTCCGATACCAGGAAAGGTCAATCCGGAGTCTTTGGCAACGACCGCTCGGTTCTCGCCGACGTAATCATCCTTATTCACATTTCTCAAGACCGTAAGAACGTGGTTGCCATGAGCTTCCCGCGCGACCTCATGGTTCCTTGGCCAAGCTGCCCAGATCCAAATGGCGGCTCGCCTTACCTAGCTCAGGCAATGGGACAAATCAACGCAACCATCGCCAACGGCGGCCCTGGCTGCACACTACTAACCGTTGAAAAGCTAACCGGACTCAAGATTCCATACCTAGCAATGATCAACTTCCAGGGTGTAATCGACATGTCTGATGCCATCGGTGGTGTTGAGGTCTGTCTTTCAAAGCCGATCAAAGACCCTTACACATTCCTCGACCTCCCTAAGGGAAAGAACGTTCTTCAGGGCATGAAGGCTCTTCAGTTTCTAAGAACCCGCCACGGTGTTGGCGACGGCTCCGACCTCGGACGCATCTCAAACCAGCAGGTGTTCCTCACCTCGCTAATGCGCAAGATCAAAAACGGTGGCGTTCTAACCAACCCAATTCAGCTCTACTCCCTGGCCAACGCAGCAGCTCGAAACATGACCCTCTCATCAAGCCTCAGCGATGTTGGAACAATGGTTTCAATCGCATCGAGCCTGAAGAGCGTCGACCTCGACAAGATCACCTTCATCCAGGTGCCAAGTCACACCGGACTACCAGCTCCCTACCAAGGACGAGTTGGCCTGACCGAAGATAAAGCCCAAATCGTGTTCGACAAACTAATCAAAGACGAACCAATCTTGGTTAGCGGTAAGAACTCCGGCTACGGAACTTCAAACCCCGACGGCACCAGCACCAACCCAGACGACAAAGACACACTGGATTGGCTAATCGGAACCAACTCAGCCACCAAGACTTGCTCGGGTTAACACCCCAAATAAAATCGGCTAAACTTACACAGTACTTGGAGACGTCGCATAGCCCGGTCGAGTGCGCCTCACTGCTAATGAGGTAACCCTGAAAGGGGTTCGGAGGTTCAAATCCTCTCGTCTCCGCACTAAAAGAAAAGCCCTGAGAAATCAGGGCTTTTCTTCTTCCCATAAAATGTTCCCGTGGTAAACCTTGTAATTTTTGCGGTTGACGTAAACAAAGTGGCGGCTTTCTATCAGGCCGTACTCGGAGTTTCCCCTCGCCCAAACCCCGGCGACAACAAAGAGGACTTGCGGCTCTGCAGGGCAAACGAAGAAATCCTGATTCACTCGATTCCTGCGCACATCGCCAAAACCATCAAGGTGCAATCCCCACCAATCCCAAGAGACGAATCCGCCATGAAGCCAATCTTCGATGTGGAATCTCTAGCCGAATCGCTAGCTCAGGTCTCCAATAACGGCGGTGTCGTAACTGAGATGGCTTTCACCCTCGACGGCCTCACTCGACATGACGTTCTTGACCCTGAAGGAAACGTAATCCAGCTGCGAGGCTCGCTCTAGGAGTTTCTAACCTGGTGCGGCAGCGTGAACAGATCCCAGAGCAAACCAACACCCAGCAGCCCAAAAGTGAAAAGCCAAACTACGCCCTTCCATCCGTTCCCTAGATAGAAGTGCTGGATCCCGCAGATTCCAATAAATGAGAAAAGCATAAAGAAGTAGGCGGCACCTACCGACTTATTTGAGGAAGACATAGCTTTTATTTCTTCTTTGCCACTGGTTCTTTAGGCCAGGTTGCAGGAGGGGCACCGAGAAACTTGTTCACCGAAGTAACAGCGATCCACGCTGCACTCTTCTTGCCAGGGTTCTTCACGCCAAGCATAGAGACCAGTGCACCGGCTCCGGCAACCTTAGCCACTGCCTTTCCCGCAGCCTTACCCCCGAACCTAGCCAGGAGGACAGTGACTCCGATTCCGACTGCGGCGGTCAGTATTTTGGCAGCTTCGCTGTCTACCAGAACGGTTGCGTCAATTAGTCGCTGGCGGCTTTCAGCATCCTTGTATTTCTTCCCATAGACCTCAACCGCAGTGAAAACATACAAAGCGGTGGCACTGGCAAACTCTTCAGACTCCATGCCCGATTTGGCTTCGGCCGCCGAAAGTTCCTTTTCCAGAATCGTCAATGTCTCAGCTGGGGATGCTTCTGGATTAGCTTTTCTCACTCGCTTTAGATTGGCAACGGCTGTGGTCTGTTTCGCCGCATAAGCCTTGTCTAATCCGGCTCGAGTTTTCTCATCGGCGAAGGCTTTTGCTTCAACGGCTTTTTCGGCAACTACGTCGGCTCCAGCTTTTATAGCCTTAACGCTGGACTTGGCAGCCTGCTCGGCTTTTTCAGCCACCACATCCGCACTGGATTTCGCAACCTCGAGGCCAGCTTTCGCAGCTTTTGTGGCTTCGGACGCGGTTTTTTCGATTCCAGCTTTTAGTTTTTCAGCGAAGCTCAGCTTCTTCTCTTTCCCCATTCCATCACTATAAATCAATCCGCCTAGGATTGAGGAATGTCTACTAACTCGCCAGCACGCTTCAGTGCGGGCGATTTCATGCTTCTGATAGTTGCCGGTTTTTGGGGAGCCACATACCTGGTCGTGAAAGACCTTGGCAATACTGGTTCCATCGGCGGAATGATGGCGATCCGTTTTGTGATTGCTGCTGCCGGGCTCTGGGCTTACTGGCTTTTCAAGCGTGACAAGTTCCAAAAGCAGGAATGGATCATGGGTTTGGCTTTTGGTGTGAGCCAAACCGTGGTTCTAAACCTTGAGGCGTATAGCGTTCACTTCACCTCGGCTACTAACGGCGGACTGATCATTGCTCTAGCAATCATTACGGTGCCAATTCTGGAGAGTGCTTGGCGCAAGAACTGGCTTCCTTATAAGTTCTTCATTGCAACGAGCATTGCTGTTATTGGTTTGGCGCTACTCATCATGGGTAATGGTTTCGTGGAGCCGAACATCGGTGACCTCTTTATGTTCATCGCGATGATCATTCGCACCTTTCACTTCGTGATTCTTGGCCGGCTGACTCAGGGCAAATCGTTCTCACCGGTGAACTTAACCACGATCATGGTTTCTACCTCGGGACTGATTATGTTGTTAGCTAACCCGGTTGAGGCCATCAACACAGCCTCCAATTACGATGCCGGCAACTGGTCGTCGATGTTGTTCCTATCTTTGCTCTGCACATCATTCGCTTTCATTGGAATGAACTGGGCAGTCAAGCACACCTCAGCTTCCAGGGCTAGTTTGCTTCTGGGAACTGAGCCAGTTTGGGCAACCATCATCGCTGTGACAATCGGTGGCGAACTCATCGGGGTGATCGGTGCACTTGGAGCCGCTATGGTCATTGGCGCAACCTACTGGGGTCAGGCAATCGAATCGAAGCACAGGCTTAAATGACGAAATACACAACCATCCTCTGGGACCTAGACGGAACCATCATCAACTCATCTCCTGGAGTATTTGAGTCTTTCAATCACACCTTCAAAACCGTTGGCATGCCCGAACTCACACCCGCTGAGATGAAGCCGTTCATGGGGCCACCCCTTCGCGTGACCTTTCAAAAAATACTTGGTCTTTCGCACGATCAAACCGAAGAAGCTCTTGCCGTCTACCGCGACTTCTACCTCAAGCAGGGTGGAGCGCTGAACTGCGAGCTCTACCCAGGTGTAATCGAAACCATCCACAAGTCCAAGGCTGCTGGAATCACGAATTCTCTTGCCACCTCAAAAGCACTCCGCGGAACCATGCTCGTTGGAGAACACTTCGATTTCCTCAAACATTTCGACGTTCTAGGCACTGCGGCGAACGATGAAACTCGAAATAGCAAAACCGATGTAATCACCTATGCGTTCGAGGAATTGGAAAAGATCGGTGCCGATCTAAGCCGAGTTATCTTGGTCGGCGACCGCATCCACGACGTCGAAGGCGCCAGAGAACACGGAATCGAAGTGTGTTTGGTTAAGTGGGGTTTCGGCAACGAGGAAGAGTGGGCGGAAGCAGGCCACCTGGTTAGTGACACCAACGAACTTCAAGAAGTTCTAGGGCTTTAGGCGAACCAGCACCTCATTGCGTCGCAAGAACGCCGGCATAAATGGTGGGTTGTAACGAGCACTACAAACCGGCCCATCGGTTACTAAACCCAACTTCCCAACAGCACTGAGTAAGTCCTGGCTTTTCGACTCCAATTTCTCATCGCTCCATGAACCTGAATAGACCAACGCCGCGTATCTGCCAGCGGGTACTTTACGAATAGAAATCGACGAATTTTTTGGCGCCGGAATCGTACCCAGAGAAACATCTCTCGGCACTACGAACGAGATCAACCAGCCAGCCTCGGCAGCTGTTTGTTGAACGGGTGAAGTCATTTCAATTTTCTGGTTGGCAGAATTTTCGCCGCTTATGTAATTGAAAAGTCTTCTGAAAGCCATACTCGATGCCATCGAAAGATCCGACTCGTTCTTAACGTGGCACTCTGCAACCCAGTATTCGTCATAGTCGCGCACTTCAATGCCGTGCTCGGAACGAACAACTCGGTACTCGGGTTTTTCAATGGCCATAACCTGAGCCTAACTGCCACTAGCGCTAAAGAACTCAATCCACTAAACTAATGAAGTTGCTTTAGGCAACACCCAAGCGTTTGTAGCTCAATGGATAGAGCATCTGACTACGGATCAGAAGGTTGGGGGTTCGAGTCCCTCCAAGCGCACGAAAACCCCGCAGGATCTCACGTCTCGCGGGGTTTTTAC
>JBJOJC010000113.1:0-4266 GCA_046046825.1 Actinomycetota bacterium
CTCAAATGTTGACCCAGATGCTAGGAACAATTTAGTGAGCTGGCTCTACGAACCGGAACCGGGCCAAAACGATTTGGATGAAAGCGACATTCGCATTCGCCCGAACCCTAAGGGCAACAAGCCTCGAACCAAGAACCGCCCTGAATACAAAAACGCGCCTATCGGCATGGTCACCGGCGTCGACAAGAGTCGCTACCACGTGCTTCTCGAGGGCGAGAGCCGCATCGTCATGGCGACTATGGGTAAAGAGATTCGCAAGGTCGGAGCGGTGGTTGGTGACCGCGTGGCACTAAGCGGCGACACCTCGGAAACAGTTGGCGCACTGGCTCGAATCGTGCGCGTTGAAGAACGCACCAGCTTGCTACGACGAAGTGCCGACGACACCGATGTGGTCGAACGAGTGATTGTTGCCAACGCCGACCAGATGGCAATCGTGATTGCTGCAGCCAACCCGGAACCTAGAACTCGTTTAGTAGACCGCTATTTGGCTGCCGCCTACGACGCTGGGCTTTCCCCAATTTTGGTAATTACAAAAACCGACCTTCAAGACCCGGCTGAGTTCCTAGCAAACTTCGATTCACTGGACATTCCTGTAATTCAGACTCGCTCGGATTCACCCAAGCTCGATGAACTTCGCACACTGTTATCCGGTCACGTAACCGTTACCGTTGGTCACTCTGGTGTAGGAAAGTCGACATTGGTAAACGAACTTTCACCGAAGGCGGATCGTGCTGTGGGCGTGGTGAACCAGGTCACCGGTCGCGGGCGCCACACTTCTTCTTCGGCCAGGGCAATCGACCTTGGCAACGGTTGGATCATCGACACCCCCGGCGTTCGCTCGTTCGGTCTTGGCCACATCGACCCAGACAACCTGGTCAAGAGCTTTGCCGATCTTTGGGAAGTTGCCAAGAATTGTCCTCGCGATTGCAGCCACGAAGCTGGTGCGCCGGATTGCGACCTCGACGAAGCTGTTGCTGCAGGAGGTCTCAATGCCGGTCGCGTTGACTCGCTTCGCCGCCTAATCGCTTCTCTGGCGGGTTAACCTTTTATCGTGACCTACCAAGAAGACCTCGAACTAGCGCTTGAACTAGCGGACATTGCCGATGCTATTTCCCTTGCTCGATTTCGAGCCCTAGACCTGCATGTTGAAACCAAGCCTGACCGCAGCCCGGTAACCGACGCCGACCGCGCAGTTGAACTTGCCATTAAGGACGCTCTGGCGGCCAAGCGCCCCAATGACGGCATTGTGGGAGAAGAGTTTGGTAACTCGGGTTCGACAACCCGCAAATGGATCATCGACCCGATCGATGGAACGGCAAACTACATGCGAGGCGTTCCGGTTTGGGCGACCTTGATTGCGCTGTCGATTGATGGCAAGGCCGTGGTTTCAGTAGTGTCTTCACCCGCACTCGGACGCCGCTGGTGGGCAGCACCCGGGATTGCTAAGACTTCAGACATCGACGGCTCGGTTCGAGACCTCAAGGTGAGCGCGATTGCTGACCTCGAGAATGCGTCCCTAAGTTACAACAACCTTCAGCTCTGGGATTCCTACGGATACCTGGATCACCTCATGAACCTAAGCCGCAAAGTTTGGCGAACTCGTGCCTACGGTGACTTCTATAGCTACATGCTTCTGGCTGAGGGTTCGGTCGACATCGTTGCCGAACACGACTTGAAACTCTATGACATCGCTGCCCTCGTTCCAATCGTGGAACAGGCAGGCGGTCGATTCTCAGCAATCAACGGGCCGCTCACCGAAGACACCGCCAGCGTCTTGGCCACTAATGGAGCTCTTCACGACACGGTTGCAGTCAACTTACATAGTGACTAATTGTCACTCTGGTGATAATGTCATAACAAAGAATCAAACCTTTGTCCGTGTAAGTAACCGTGGAGTTTTCCTTGAACCAAGAAGAGACCGTTTTGCCGCTGAGCGAGTTCATCGACCTCGACCGCTCTGGCCCGATTCCCCTTTACTTCCAGCTCTCCCAGCGAATTGAGAAGGCAATCACCGAAGGTCGCTTGGCTGCCGGTTCACGCTTGGAAAATGAAGTCTCGCTTGGTGAGCGTTTGGGTCTCAGTCGCCCTACTGTTCGACGTGCCATCCAGGAACTTGTCGACAAGGGTTTGCTGGTTCGTCGCCGTGGCATTGGAACCCAGGTCGTTCACGGGCAGATCAATCGTAAGGTTGAACTCACGTCACTATTTGACGATCTGGTTAACTCCGGACAAACCCCCACCTCAAAGGTTTTGGAGGTTCGCCGAACCACCGCCGACAAGACAATTGCCGGCCACCTCGGTGTGCGCGTCGGTTCGCCAGTGCTGCTAATTCGTCGTCTCCGCTTCGCCGAAAACGTGCCGGTTTCCATTCTCGAAAACTGGCTGCCAGAGGATTACACCGACCTTGCCGAAGAGAACTTCTCAACCCACGGGCTGTACCAGCTGCTTAAAGCACGCGGTGTGACCATGAAGGTTGCCAAGCAGCGCATCGGTGCACGCAAAGCAAACCAGAGCGAGAGCGATCTTCTGATGGTGGAGAAGGGTTCCGCCCTGCTAACTATGGAGCGCACCGCATTCGACTCGAATGGTAAAGCCGTCGAGTGGGGTCACCACTGCTATCGCCCAGATCTGTACTCGTTCGAAATTACTCTCGTCGAAAAGTAACAAATCGGCTTTTTTGGGAACGTTCCAAGAAAGTTTGTCCTAACATTAGTTTTAATCTAATGGAGGAAACATGTCAGAAAAAATTCGCGTTGGTCTCATCGGAGCCGGACGCATTGGCCAAGTTCACGCGGCTAGCATCGCTGAAAACCACGACGTTGAATTCACCTACATCGCCGACGTCTTTGTTGATGGAGCCCAGAAGCTAGCTGATCGCTACGGCACCGCAGTTACCGCCGACCCGCTAGAACTCATCAATGCCAACAACGTCGACGCCGTGATTGTCTGCTCCCCTACCTCAACTCACGTAGATCTAATCTCGGCTGCCATTGATGCCGGCGTTCACGTTATGTGCGAAAAGCCAATCGACCTCGACATCACCCGCGTTGACGCACTCTTGGAAAAAGTCAACGCATCCAAGACTCAGATCGCCCTCGGCTTCAACCGACGCTTCGACCCAAACTTTGCCTCGATCAACTCGCGCGTGAAGGCGGGCGAGATTGGCAACCTAGAGCAGCTAATCATCATCAGCCGCGACCCAGCGCCAGCGCCAAAGGAATACATCGAGGTTTCTGGTGGAATTTTCCGCGACATGACGATCCATGACTTCGACATGGCCCGATTCTTCGTTCCGGAAATCGTTGAAGTAACAGCCCGCGGAGCCAATAGCTTCAGCGATTACATCGAAGAAGTTGGCGACTTCGATTCAGTTAACGTTGTGATGCGCGGAGCAAATAACGAACTAATCACCATTGTGAACTCCCGCCACGCTTCCTACGGCTACGACCAGCGCATCGAAGCATTTGGAAGTCTTGGCATGCTGACCGCCAGCAACCAACTGCCAACCACGGTTCGCGCATACAGCGCAACTCAAACCGAGGTTGCCGACCCTTACCTAAACTTCTTCCTTGAGCGCTATGCAGTTGCGTACCGCCAGGAATTAGCAGACTTCATTGCCGGAATCAAAAATGGCAAAAACACCAACCCTACCTACGAAGACGGTCGCCAAGCACTTATTTTGGCTGATGCCGCCCTTGAGTCGGCCAAGACCGGCAAGTCGGTTTCGCTGTAAATCTTTAATCACTGAACCCCGCCACTTAGTGAAAAGTGGCGGGGTTCAGTTTTAGCTAATAGAAATACTAAATTTCAGCGATTACAGCGCGGAGAAATTCAACGCTGATCTTGGCATCTTCGTAGGGACCAGAACCTTCAACCGGTTCCCCACCGATCACGTTGTCTTGTTCTAGAACGAACCAGCCCTGGTAGCCGGCGGTGAGCAGGTTACGAACAATCGCGCGAATGTTTACGTCACCTTTACCAAGTGGACGATACATACCCTTCACGACTGCGTCGTAGTAGGTCACATCGCCATCCTGAACCTTTTTTGCCCAAGCGAGGTCAACATCTTTTAGGTGTGAGTGAGCCACGCGCGCAGCGTGTGCTTCCGAGAACCAAACCGGGTCAGCTCCGCCAATGACCATGTGACCGGTGTCAAGACAAAATGACACGTCGCTTCCGTTGACAACTCGAACCACGTCATCGTGGGTTTCGATAATGGTTCCAACGTGTGGGTGAAGCACAGCTTTCACCCCGACTGAACTTGCC
>JBJOJC010000114.1:0-14020 GCA_046046825.1 Actinomycetota bacterium
TAGTTGTTAAGGCTCAGGTTAAGGTTGGCGGCCGTGGCAAGGCTGGCGGCGTCAAGGTAGCCAAGTCTCCCGAAGAAGCCCGCACTCACGCTGAAGCGATTCTTGGCCTCGACATCAAGGGGCACGTTGTAAAGCGCGTCATGATTGCCGAAGGCGCAAAGATTGCCCGCGAGTTCTACTTCTCGGTGCTACTAGACAGATCTAACCGAACTTTCCTTTCGCTTTGCAGTGTTGAGGGTGGAATGGAAATTGAGCAGCTAGCAGAAGAGCGCCCAGAGGCACTAGCCAAGATTGCGGTAAACGCTGTTTCAGGCATCGACCTCGCCAAGGCTCTAGAGATTGCTAAAGCAGGTGGCTTCGACGAAGCAACCGCAGCCAAGGTTGCTCCAGTTCTAGTGAAGCTTTACGACGTGTTCGTAAAGGAAGACGCAACCCTGGTTGAGGTAAACCCATTGGTTGAAACCGAAGACGGTCAGATCTTGGCTCTCGACGGCAAGGTGACTTTGGATGACAACGCCGAGTTCCGTCACACCGACCGCGAAGAAATGGAACGCGACGAGCTAGACCCACTTGAGGCAAAGGCTAAGGCCTGGGACCTCAACTACGTGAAGCTAGATGGCGAAGTTGGAATCATCGGAAACGGTGCCGGCCTAGTTATGTCGACCCTCGACGTGGTTGCTTACGCTGGTGAGCGCCACGGTGGCGTTCGCCCGGCAAACTTCCTCGACATCGGTGGCGGTGCCTCGGCTGAGGTTATGGCCAACGGTCTCGATGTAATTCTTGGCGACAAGCAGGTAAAGAGCGTGTTCGTAAACGTCTTCGGTGGAATCACCGCCTGTGACGCTGTTGCCAACGGAATCGTTGGAGCTCTAGAGAAGTTGGGTGCTTCGGCTACCAAGCCTCTAGTGGTTCGCCTCGACGGCAACAACGTGGCCGAAGGTCGCCGCATTTTGGCAGAAGCCAACCACCCACTAGTCACCGTAGTTGCAACCATGGACGAGGCCGCCGACAAGGCTGCCGAACTGGCCAACCGATAGAAATTTAGAAGGACTAAAAACAAATGGCTATTTTTCTAGACGAAAACTCAAAGATCATCGTCCAGGGCATGACCGGTAGCGAAGGCATGAAGCACACCGGTCGCATGCTTAAGGGCGGCTCGAACATTGTTGGTGGCGTGAACCCACGCAAGGCTGGCGAAACCGTTGAGGTTGAGGGCAAGACCCTTCCAATCTTCGGCACCGTTGCCGAAGCTATGGCAGCTACCGGCGCAAACGTTTCGGTTGCATTCGTACCACCAGCCTTCTCAAAGGCTGCAGCGGTCGAGGCTATCGACGCCGAGATTCCTCTGCTAGTTGTTATCACCGAGGGCATCCCGGTTCACGACTCGGCAAGCTTCTGGGCCTACAACGTAGCGAAGGGTGGCAAGACTCGCATCATCGGTCCAAACTGCCCTGGCATCATCAGCCCGGGAAAGTCGAACGCGGGAATCACCCCATCCGACATCACCGGTTTTGGTCCAATTGGTCTAGTTTCCAAGTCGGGTACCCTGACCTACCAGATGATGTATGAGCTTCGTGACATCGGTATGTCAACCGCTATTGGTATCGGTGGAGACCCAGTTATTGGAACCACTCACATCGATGCACTCGCTGCTTTCCAGGCCGACCCTGAAACCAAGGCGATCGTTCTAATTGGTGAGATCGGTGGCGACTCGGAAGAGAAGGCTGCCGCCTACATCAAGGACAACGTGACCAAGCCGGTTGTCGCCTACGTTGCCGGATTCACCGCTCCTGAGGGCAAGACCATGGGTCACGCCGGTGCGATTGTTTCTGGTTCTGCAGGTACCGCGCAGGCGAAGAAGGAAGCGTTTGAAGCAGTTGGCGTGAAGGTTGGTAAGACTCCTAGCGAGACTGCCGCCCTAATGCGCGAAGTTATCGCAAACCTCTAAGCTTTGGCGAAACCAGCTGGGGATGGCACCCGCTCAGTAGCTTTACTGATGGGTGGGCTTGATGCTCTTGTAGTGTCGGCCGGCGTCATCGCTCTACTGGTTGGTGGAACCTCTCTAAGCTGGTGGCTCGACTCGGGCATGACCTCCAATTGGGTCGATTCGTTTCGCGACGCCGCTAACATTTGGTTTGCCATGCACGGGGTCGGTCTCAACTTCGCAGCCAGCACTTTTGGCACTCTAGAGGTTCCCGCTTTTGTCATCGCCAGCTTTCCGCTTGGCGCTGTTTTGGCCATCTTTGGGCTCGGCTGGCGAGGGGGAATGCGCCTCTACGGTTCTAGCGAACTTTGGCCAGCGTGGATTAGCGCAACTCTCGTTTACGGCGGAATCTCGGCACTAATGCTGGCACTGGCAGCCACCAAAACACTTAGCCCCGACCCAGTTGCCGCCTACTTCCTGCCAGCCGCCTTCTATGTTGGTGGAGTTATTTCTGGTTCACTCTTCGGTTCACTTCCCCACAGCGCCGTAAAGCTAGAACGCGCTATGGAACGAGTGTCCGGTCGCGAATTCATCGAAGGGCTGAGCGGGCGAGTGCACTGGATGGTTCGTTCGCTGGCATCGCCGGCGCTGCGAGCTGGTACCGGGTTTGTTTTCGCTCTGCAGGCAATCGCCGCGTTGGCTGTGGCAATCCTGATCGGCCTCAACTGGCTAGGTGTGATTCAGCTTTACGAACAATTGCAGGGCGGTGTTTTTGGCGGACTCGGTTCAACCATGTTGCAGTTGGCGTTCCTGCCGAACCTCACTTACTTTGCCAGTACCTGGCTCTCCGGAGTTGGCTTTGCCATTGGCACTGGCTCAAGCGTCAGCCCACTGGGAACCGCGCTTGGCCCGATTCCTACCGTGCCGGTATTCGGCGCCATTCCAGCCGGTGATTCGTCGATTGGCATGATCATTTTGATTGTTCCGGTCATGGTTGCGCTGGTCGCCACCGTCCTGGTTAAAAATCACACCGGTGAGGCGCGTCACAATTTTGCGACTCCACTGAGCGCCTCAATGGCGATGGGTTTGTCGATCGGTTTCGTTGCCGCCGTTGAGATGTCGCTGCTGGCGGCACTCACTCGCATGGCGATTGGCCCCGGTCGCATGCAAGATATTGGCGCCGATCCGCTTTGGGTGTTCGTGTGGATTTTTCTTGAAGTCGCTCCGATTGCGTTTGTGGCATCCTTCTATGCCGCCAAACCAACAGCCGCCAGCCCAATTCCTGAGCATCTGAAAAGGTAAACTTTAGAAGTGATTGGCGTTGTAGTTCTCATTTCCGGCAGTGGCTCGAACCTTCGAGCACTGCTCGATGCAACACTCGACCCTACTTTCCCAGTACGCGTTCTAGCGGTTGGTTCCGATAACGCAGCCAGCGGTTTAGAACATGCTGAGCTTTTCGGAATCCCCACTTTTGTGGTTGCCCCTCAGAACTTCGCCTCTCGCGAAGCCTGGGCCGAAATGCTTTTGGAAAACGTCAACTATTTCGAACCAGACCTAACCGTTTTGGCTGGCTTCATGAGAGTTCTGCCGGCAAACTTTGTGTCCGCGCTTTCCCCGAAACTTATCAATACCCACCCGTCTCTGCTGCCGCTGTTCCCTGGCGCACACGGCGTGCGTGACGCTTTGGCGGCCGGTAGCACTGAAACTGGCGTAACCATCCACATAGTCGACGAAGGTGTCGATACCGGACCGCAATTGGCGCAGGAGCGTCTGGCGGTTTTGCCCGATGAAACCGAGCACGAACTACATGAGCGCATCAAAGTTATTGAGCGCAAATTGTTGGTAAGTGTCGTCAAGGACATCGCCGAAAACCGGATTCAACTAGACACCGCTAAATAACCTAAGGACGTAAATGGCCGCCCAGAATCCTCACAAACCTTCCGATTATCGACACCGCGATCGGGTTGAGATAAAGCGAGCCCTACTTTCCGTTTCCGACAAAACCGGGCTGCTCGAACTTGCCAAGGCTTTGAGCGAAGCTGGCGTAGCACTGGTTTCTACCGGTTCCACTGCCAAGACCATCGCTGATGCGGGTTTCGCGGTTACCGAAGTTTCAGAGGTTACCGGATTCCCAGAATCACTCGATGGCCGCGTTAAAACCCTTCACCCGAAGGTTCACGGAGGTCTTCTCGCCGACATGCGTTTGCAGGATCACGAAAACCAACTGGCAGATCTCGGTATTGAAGCTTTCCAGCTCGTTGTGGTGAACCTTTACCCGTTCATGCAGACCGTTGCCTCTGGCGCGAAGGGCGAAGCCGTGGTCGATCAAATCGACATCGGCGGACCAGCTATGGTTCGAGCCTCAGCCAAGAACCACGCCAATGTGGCCATCGTGGTTGAACCAAGTCGTTACCCAGAAATCATCGACGCAATTGCCGCCGGCGGAACCAGCCTTCAGCAGCGTCGTGAGTTGGCAGCCAACGCCTTCGCCCACACCGCACGTTACGATTCGGCAGTTGCCGATTGGTTCGCATCCGAACTTTCGGCACAGTGGAAGCAGCAGGCCGGCCAGAGCAACGACAACGAAACCAAGAACCCTGGCTTCCCAGCCGAACTTGTGGTGACCGGCGAACTTTCTAACATTCTTCGTTACGGCGAGAACGCTCACCAGGCAGCAGCGATTTATCGCTCAACCGGTGAAGGTGCGGTTGCCGGAATTGCTCAGGCAAAACTTCTCAATGGCAAGGAAATGAGCTACAACAACTACGTCGACGCCGACGCGGCCGTGAGAAGCGCTTATGACCACACCGAACCGGCGGTTGCCATCATCAAGCACGCAAACCCTTGCGGTATTGCGGTTGGCTCAACCAGCGAACCAGACCCGATTGCCGACGCCCATGCCAAGGCTCACCTCTGCGACCCGCTCTCCGCCTACGGAGGTGTGATCGCGGCAAACCGCCCGGTCACCGAGGCGATGGCCCGCCAGATCGGTGACATCTTCACAGAGGTTATTGTTGCCCCAGGTTTCGAACTTGCCGCACTCGAAGTGTTTCTGACCAAGAAAAACCTGCGAGTTCTCGAGCTTCCTGCGAACTACTCGCGTGAGTCGCTTGAAGTGAAGCAAATCTCCGGTGGCCTTCTGGTTCAAAACCCCGACGAATTCACCGCTCTAAACGTTTCCAACTGGAAGCTGGTAGCCGGCCCGAAAGCCGACTCGGCAACCCTAAACGACCTTGCTTTCGCCTGGCGCGCCTGCCGTGCCGTGAAGTCAAACGGAATTCTGCTGGCCAAAGACGGCGCCTCGGTTGGGGTTGGCATGGGTCAGGTCAACCGCGTCGATAGCTGCCGCCTGGCCATCGACCGCGCCGGTCACCGCGCCAAGGATTCGGTTGCCGCATCCGACGCATTCTTCCCATTCAAAGACGGAGTAGAACTACTCATCGAGGGTGGGGTGCGCGCCATCGTTCAACCAGGGGGTTCGATGCGCGATTCTGAGGTAATCGACGCGGCCAACGAGGCTGGCATCACCATGTACTTCACCGGCGAACGCCACTTTTATCACTAAACAATTAGGCTAGGAAAATGACAAAAATCAAAGTTGTAGGCAAGGTTGTCGAGCTCGACGGCGACGAGATGACCCGTATTATTTGGCAGAACATCAAAGACAATTTGATTCTGCCGTTCCTAGACGTAGACCTCGAGTACTACGACCTTTCAATTGAAAACCGCGACGCCACCGACGACCAGGTGACCATCGACGCAGCCCACGCAATCAAGCAGCACGGCGTTGGCGTGAAGTGTGCAACCATCACCCCAGACGAAGCACGCGTTGAAGAGTTCAAGCTAAAGAAGATGTGGAAGAGCCCAAACGGCACCATCCGTAACATCCTTGATGGCGTTGTGTTCCGCGAGCCAATCATCATTTCAAACGTCCCTCGTTTGGTTCCAGGCTGGACCAAGCCGATCATCATCGGCCGTCACGCTCACGGTGACCAGTACAAGGCAACCGACTTCAAGGTGCCAGGCGCCGGTCGTGTAACCATCACCTGGACTCCTGCCGATGGCGGCGAAGTGGTTACCCAAACCATCGCCGACTACCCAGAGCACGGTGGTGTTGCCATGGGTATGTACAACTACATGGACTCAATCCGCGACTTCGCTCGTGCGAGTTTCAACTACGGCCTAAGCCGTAACTACCCGGTTTACCTTTCAACCAAGAACACCATCTTGAAGGCCTACGACGGCGCTTTCAAAGACGCCTTCCAGGAAGTCTTCGACGCCGAATACGCCGACCGTTTCAAGGCTGCTGGCATCACCTACGAACACCGTCTAATCGACGACATGGTGGCTGCTGCCCTGAAGTGGGAAGGTGGCTACGTTTGGGCGTGTAAGAACTACGACGGCGACGTGCAGTCGGACACTGTGGCGCAGGGATTCGGAAGCCTAGGTCTAATGACCTCGGTTCTAACCACCCCAGACGGCAAAACCACCTTGGCTGAGGCTGCTCACGGAACCGTGACCCGTCACTACCGCGAATGGCAAGCCGGCAAATCAACGTCGACCAACCCAATCGCTTCGATCTTTGCTTGGACTCGCGCGCTTATTGCCAGAGCTGAAATCGACGGCACTCCAGAGGTTCGCAAGTTTGCGGAAATCTTGGAAGACGTAATCGTGAAGACCGTTGAGGCTGGCGACATGACCAAGGACCTTGCTGCACTTGTCGGCAAGGGTCAGGCATTCCAGAGCACCGACGAATTCATGTCGTCGATTGCTACCAACTTGAAGGCTCGTTTGGCGTAAGCACCGCGAACCTGTGGAAAACTCCCGTCGTTGATTCGGCGGGAGTTTTACATTTAGCGGCATGCACTCAAACAAACTCAGCCGCTGGCTAAAACTATTTTTCGCAACCCTAGGCATCACCGGGCTGGTCGGTTTTGCTATAACCGTACCCTCGCAGGCAGTTAGCCCGAATCCAACTCCCTACTGCAGCGAGGGAACCTGCTGGGTGACGTTCGACTACACCGGCGACAATTTCGTTTGGACGCCGCCGAGCAAAATCAACTCGCTTCACTTCGATGTGCTCGGAGCGCAAGGCGGTCGCTCGGGTGGAAAAGGTGGTTCGGTTTCTGGCGACTTCGCGGCGATTCCGTCATCGTTACTCATCTATGTTGGCGGTATGGGAGCTAGCAGCAACTCGGCCCCCGGCGGATTCAACGGCGGTGGTATCTCAGGAAACGGACACGGCGATCAGGGCTCCGGAGGAGGGGCTTCAGACATTCGAACCAGCACTAATCTCAGCGACCGAGTGGTCGTAGCTGGTGGCGGCGGCGGCACCGGTGGTTGGATCGGGGGAGTTGGAGGCCCCGGTGGTCTCACTATCGCCATGGCGGGAGCAAAGGGTTCCCCTTCGGGAACCGCGGGCGGCGGAGGCACCCAACTTGCCGGAGGAACGGCCGGCCTAGGAGTCAACGTTGGTAATGGAAACCCTGGCACACTGGGTATCGGTGGCATGGGTGGAAGCGGTTCCGTCGCCGGTGGCGGTGGCGGAGGTGGCGGTTTCTACGGTGGCGGTGGCGGTGGATCCGACAGCATTTCGGGTGGAAGCGACGGTGCTGGCGGGGGCGGAGGTTCATCTTTTGCCACCATGGCGCTAACCAGTTCGGTGTTACACCAAGCAGGAGTGAGAGTGGGAAACGGTCAAGTTGTTTTGCGCTGCACGTTTGCCCCAATAGCAACTTCGTTTGCACTAACGTCGTCGCTGAACTCAACCGACGGAAAGGCCACCTACCAGCTGGCCTTCGACCAACTGGTCTACGACCTAGACCCGTTCGATTTCAAAGTTTCTGGAACCTCGGCTGGCTGCAAAATTGGCAGCCCGATCGGCGATGGTTACACATTTCAGATTCAAGTAACCGAGTGTTCGAGCGGAACCCTCAGCCTGTCGCTTCGACCTCAGGCGGTCAACGGAGCAACCGCTGGCCCAACTGCGGAAACCCTGGCCTCGGGAACAGTCACCTTCGATTCCAATGCACCGGACTTCACTATCGTTTCGCCGAGTTCTCCATCGAATGCCGCAACTTTGACCTACCGACTCAACTCCCCAGAGCCGTTTACCAAACCATTAGCTTCAGCCTTTGAGGTAATCGGTAGTGGATGCCAGGTGGGAACAATCTCCATGGCGGGGACTGCTGCCGCAGATGTGGAGGTAACCGGCTGTCAGAGTTCAGCTAACGTGCGGCTCACGCTTCTGGCACATCAGGTGAGAGATCTAGCTGGAAACGCGGGTCCCGCGGTCTCGGTGGCTAGCACCGATGTGGCTGTAGACCGAGACGCCCCAACCGTCATTAGTAATCAGCAGGTTTCAACCTCGGCTGACCTAATTGAGTATTCGGTGATTTTCAGTGAAGCCGTGATCGGCCTTTCTACCGAATCTTTCTCAGCCTCACCCGGTTGCGTTGTTAGTAAGGTCGACGGCTCGGGAGACCAGTATCGAGTTTGGTTGGCTGGTTGCACAATCGATGCCGCTCTGACGCTGAAGCCACAAACCGTAAGCGATGCAGCTGGGAACCTAGGGCCTGCCGCAGAAGTAAGCAGCCCTGGCACCAGCGATAATCTCGCACCCAAGGCGCAACTAACTGAGCTGACCAGAAGCGATAAATCAATCAGTCCAAGTTTCGAACTTCGCTTCGACGAACTGGTCACTAACTTCTCGGTGTCCTCCCTGTCGACGAGCGGCACTTCCAAAAACTGTGCGTTCACCGTATCCGAGGTCACCGCTGGATCGGTTTATCGAATTGACAGCTCCGATTGTTCGTCGGGTTCCCTGCGTGTGAGCCTGCTCGCCCTCAGCGTCTTTGATCTTCACGGTAATCCTGGCCCAGCCATGCAGGTTGATTCACCGCTGTCCCGAATCACCGAATCGAACCAGAGTGGTCTAATTGCCAATCGCTCGAACCTGAATCCGCTAATGCCAGCGCTTCCAAATAGTGTTCACCCAACCATGCCTAGCGCTGTGAAGCCAAACCAAAAGGATGCAGTTCAACCAGTAGCAGCTGCGAGCAACCTTAGTTTTGGGAGTTTGAAACCGGAATCATGGGTGTCGGTGGGAATCGCGCTGGTGGCTCTGGCTATCGCGAAACGTTCGCGAGGTCGCCGGGCTATTCGAAGATAACGGTGCGGTCGCCGTCGAGCAGCACGCGGTGTTCGGCAAACCAGCGAATCGCCTGGGTGAGAGTCTTCGACTCAATGTCCTGACCCATCGAAACTAATGAGTCTTTGGAGTGAGAGTGGGTTACGCGAATAACGTTCTGTTCAATGATCGGACCCTCATCGAGGTCGGCGGTCACAAAGTGGGCGGTAGCTCCGATTAGCTTCACACCGCGAGCGTGAGCCTGACCATAAGGGTTGGCGCCCTTGAAGCCTGGAAGGAACGAGTGGTGGATGTTGATGATTCGGCCTTCGAATTCGGCAACGAATTCTGGAGAGAGAATCTGCATGAAACGAGCCAGCACGATTAGTTCGATGCCGGCACTCTTGATGTAGTCACGGAGCATGTGCTCGAAAGCGGCCTTGGTTCCGGCATCAACGATCTGGTGAGCTTCAAACGGAATCGAGTAAAACGCGGCCAAAGACGCCAGGTCGGAGTGATTTCCGAATACGGCCGGAATCTCAACCGGCAACTGGCCGGAACGTTGGCGGAACAGAATGTCGTTTAGGCAGTGAGCGCTCTTCGAAACCAAAACCAAGGTCTTCAGCGGGCGGCCAACTTCGTCAAGTTCCCAGGTCATCGAGTATTTTTCGATTACCGGGGCTAGTTCAGCCTCGAACGCCGAACGAGTGGTGTCGGCTTCAATCTGTAGGCGCATGAAAAAGCGTCCTGAGCCTTCCGAAGAAAACTGCGACGACTCGGTGATGTTTCCGCGAGCAGCAACCACGGCTCCCGAAATCGCGTGAACGATTCCCGGTTGGTCTTCACAAATTAGGGTTAGTACCCAGTGGCTCGCCTTTTCGGTCATAGAGCCAATCTTAAACGAGGGTTACTAAATCTCGTCGTCGTTTAACGGACGAACTTGCTGACGATCACGAATCGTGGCAACGATGATGTAGACGCCAAGACCCAGGCCAAGCGCGATCAGAACTAGTCCGATAATCACAGGCAGCGGTAACATGACACTCTTTCGTAGGTTTTCCCCGTATTGAACCCCAAGTCCAATAGTTCATCCTAACGAACATTTCTAACAGTGTCAGTTTTTGCGAAGTAAATGTGCCGAAACCGTGTCGACCCCGCTGAATTGCTAGAATTGAGCAATGCTGCCTACTTCATTCACTAAGCCATTGAGCGAAACTGACCCAGAAATCGCCGCCGTTCTTCAGAACGAGCTAAACCGCCAGCGCAACTTCCTCGAGATGATCGCCTCGGAAAACTTTGTTTCCCGAGGAGTGCTCGAAGCGCAGGGTTCGGTACTAACCAACAAATACGCCGAAGGTTACCCAGGTAAGCGTTACTACGGTGGTTGTGAAGTAGTCGACGTGGCAGAAGAACTTGCCCGCACCCGAGCCAAGCAGCTTTTCGGCGCCGAGCACGCCAACGTTCAGCCACACTCAGGAGCCAGTGCCAACGCAGCAGTACTAATGGCTCTTGCTAACCCTGGCGACCGCATCCTCGGCCTAGAACTAGCCCACGGTGGCCACCTAACCCACGGCATGCGCCTTAACTTCTCGGGCAAGATGTACGAAGCTCACGCTTACGAACTAAACCCTGAAACCTTCCTAATCGACATGGACATCGTGCGTGCGCGTGCCCACGAAGTGAAGCCAGCGGTAATCATCGCCGGTTGGTCTGCTTATGCTCGCCACCTCGACTTCGCCGAATTCCGCAAGATCGCCGACGAAGTTGGCGCCAAGCTCTGGGTCGACATGGCTCACTTTGCTGGAATGGTGGCAGCCGGTCTTCACCCAAACCCAGTTCCTTACGCCGATGTGGTCTCCACCACCGTTCACAAGACCCTTGCCGGTCCTCGTTCAGGCCTAATCCTTTGCAAAGAGGAATACGCCAAGAAGATCGACTCGGCAGTGTTCCCAGGTCAGCAGGGTGGCCCGCTAATGCATGTAATCGCCGCCAAGGCTGTTGCGTTCAAAGCCGCCATGTCAGACGACTTCAAAGACCGCCAGAAGCGAACTCTTGAAGGTGCGAGCATCATCGCCGACCGCCTAAACCAGGCCGACCTAAAGGCTGAAGGCGTTCAGGTTCTAACCGGTGGCACCGAAGTTCACTTGGTACTAGTTGACCTCCGTGACGCAGCAATCGACGGCCAGACCGCCGAGAACCTACTTCACGACATCCAGATCACCGTGAACCGCAACTCGGTACCAAACGACCCTCGTCCACCAATGGTCACCTCTGGTGTGCGCATCGGAACCCCAGCCCTGGCCACCCGTGGCTTTGGCAAGGAAGAGTTCACCGAAGTTGCCGAGGTTATCGCAAGCGTGCTAAAGCCGACCCCCGACATCGCCAGCCTTAAGGCACGAGTCCAGAAGCTTGCCGATGCCTTCCCGCTTTACCCAGACCTAGAAAACTGGTAAATCTTGACCGCGATTAAGCTCGACGGCCTAGCAACAGCGACGGCCATCAAAGCAGAACTCCACCAAAGAGTTATCGAGCTTAAGCAGCGAGACATTCACCCCGGTCTTGGCACGCTTCTTGTGGGCGACGACCCAGGAAGTCATCAGTATGTAGGTGGCAAACACCGCGACTGCGCCGAAGTTGGAGTGAACTCGATCCGCATCGACCTCCCAGCAACGGCAAGCAAAAACGACATCAAAGCCGCCATCAAAGATCTCAACGATGCCAAGGATGTCACCGGTTACATCGTGCAGCTGCCACTTCCGTTTGGAATCGACACCAACGAAATGCTGGAACTAATCGACCCAGCCAAAGACGCCGACGGCCTTCACCCAATCAACCTGGGGAAGCTAGTGCTTGGTGTGAATCAGGAACTCGACTCACCTCTTCCTTGCACCCCTGCCGGAATCGTTGAACTGCTCAAGCGCTACGAAATCCCAACCAAGGGTGCCGAAGTTGCCATCATCGGTCGCGGCATCACAGTTGGTCGTCCGCTAGGGCTACTCATGACCCGAAAGGGCATTGACTCCACCGTCACCCTCGTTCACTCGAACACCAAAGACCCTCATCACATCATCAAGCGAGCCGACATCGTGGTTGCCGCCGTTGGTGTTGCCCACTTTGTTAAGCCCGATTGGATCAAAGATGGCGCCGCCGTTCTCGACGTTGGCATCACCCGCCACGTAAACGATGACGGCACCAGCCAGCTTCTCGGTGACGTTCACCCAGACGTAGCCAACGTAGCCAAATACCTTTCCCCAAACCCAGGTGGCGTGGGACCTATGACCCGAGCCATGCTCGTGAAGAACGTCGTCGACCAAGCCAGCCGCTAATGCAAAACGATTTCGCTAACCAAACTCTCCAGATCCTCGAGATCATCGGAACGGTAGCATTCGGAGCTTCCGGCCTCATCGCCGCCGCCCGTAAAAAACTCGACATGGTTGGTGTTGTTCTCCTGGTTCTAGTCACCGCATTCGGCGGAGGAACCTTGCGTGACATCCTTCTCGACCGCCACCCATTCTTCTGGATGCAAAACGAGATCTGGATCTGGCTACTCGCCGCACTTGCCATCGGAACCCAGTTCCTAGTCAAGGCTCGCAACGTTGAACTCTCCGCCAAAGCCATCGACTGGCCCGACGCAATCGGACTCGGCGTATTTGCCGCATCTGGCACCCAGATTGCCCTAACCGCCGGTCACTCAGCCCTCATCGCCAGCATCATGGGGGTAATCACCGCGGCCTTCGGTGGCCTCATCCGTGACGTTCTAGTCGCAGAAATCCCAGGCCTCGTAAACGACCACCAGCTCTACGCTTCACTCGCATTCGTGGGCGGCCTCTTCATCTGGCTCCTCGAATACCTCAAAGTAGACTCAACCATCGCCACACTCACCGGCGCCATCACAATCATCATCATCCGCATCATCGCAATGCGACTTGGCTGGAAACTGCCGGCCTGGCGAAACTAGCGCCTGAAACTTATTTTCTTAGCGTCCATAATCAGTCGGATTCGTGCCACCGCAGACTTGCCCATACCGTGAAGCCCGATCAGCTCGTCAAGAGTTATCTTTCGAAGGTCGGAAACCCTGTAAAGCTTCGCCCCAACCAAGGCGCGTCGGGCAGGTGCGGCCAAACCAATCTTTTCCCACTCGTAATCGTCTGGTGGTGTTTGGTGATGGCTCATTAGGTAAGGCTAGCGTTTTCGGCTTATCGATTGCGCCTTTCTTTAAAGGAGAAATGGCCCCGAAGCTTTCGCTCCGAGGCCATTTCCTTTAGTGCTGATTAAGCCTTGAACTCTGCTGCTGCGAATTCTTTGCTCTCTTCTGCAGACTTTACGCGTGCGATTACGAAGATGAGTAGACCGAATACACACTTGGCCAAGATGTCGGCGATGCTGTAGCCGACTTCACGAGCAACTACGGCTTCGAATGCTGGTGCACCCTTGTCGTTCATTGCAAGGATGAAGGTGATTGGGTAAACGCCCCAGGTTGCTACTAGAAGCACACGTGCGCTCTTTAGTAGTCCCTGGACTTTCTCAGACTGTGCTGAGAGGCTCTTGCTGATCTCCACGAACAATACATACATGATGTAAAGGAATGGAAGAGTCGACAATAGACCCCACATGCTGTTTGATAGACCAAACAGCTCGGTGTGCATGTCACCTGGGTAGCCAAGAAGAATCATGGCAGCTGCGGCTGGCACTAGACGCTTTAGAAGCGACGACTGCACTGCACGGGCTAGACCCATAACTGCAACTAGCTCAACTAGTAGTAGTGGAACGGTTAGGAACCAGTCGACATAACGGTAACCAACGTTGTAGCCTTCGAAGCCGGCCTGGATGGTTCCGCCAACTACATACGATTCGTTGAACGAGTCGAACATGCGGAAGTAGTGGTACGCGGCGATTGAGGTTACGGTGGCCGAAACCATTACTGCCATGCGGTACTTGGCAAGAACGCGGTCGCGTGCGAACCAGAG
>JBJOJC010000115.1:0-12646 GCA_046046825.1 Actinomycetota bacterium
CTTGGCATTCGCGAAACCATCATGTTCCCACTGGTGAAGTAATGGATCTCTTCCTAGAGATTCTCGCCTCAATCGCACCGCCGATTCTCATCGGTCTATTGTTCTGGTTCATCATGCGAGCCATCATCCGAGCCGACTCGAAAGAGCGTGAGGTCTACGCAGCTATTGAGGCTGAAGAACGCGCCAAGTTCGAAGCCAAAAAGCCCTAACGCTCACGGCGAACAAGCCTATTTTGTGTCAGGTTGGCTCGCTAACCTGAATACATGTTCGAGAAATTTACTGACAAAGCCCGTCGCGTAGTCGTTCTTGCCCAAGAAGAGGCAAAGCTACTTAATCACAACTACATCGGCACCGAGCACCTGCTCCTTGGTTTGATCCACGAGGGCGAAGGCGTTGCTGCCAAGGCGCTAGAGGCGCTCGGCATTAGCCTCGAGTCGGTTCGCGAGCAGGTTCAGGAAGTTATTGGTCAGGGCCAGACCCCTCCAACCGGACACATCCCATTTACTCCTCGCGCCAAGAAGGTTCTCGAGCTTTCACTTCGCGAAGCTCTTCAGCTAGGCCACAGCTACATCGGCACCGAGCACCTACTACTTGGCTTGATCAAGGAAGGTGAGGGCGTTGCCGCTCAGGTTCTAACCAAGCTTGGCGCCGACACCAACAAGGTTCGTTCGCAGGTGGTGCAGCTGCTATCCGGTTTCGACAACAAGGAAACGGTAAACGTTGGGGGAGAGAACGCTGCTCCTCAAAAGGGCTCACAGATTCTCGACCAGTTCGGAACCAACCTCACCCAGGCAGCTGCCGACGGCAAACTCGACGCCGTGATTGGTCGCGAACGTGAGATCGAGCGCGTAATGCAGATTCTTTCCCGTCGTTCGAAGAACAACCCGGTTCTAATCGGTGAGCCAGGTGTTGGTAAGACCGCCGTTGTTGAAGGTTTGGCTCTGGCCATCGTTGCTGGAGAAGTTCCAGAAACACTAAAGGGCAAGCAGCTTTACACCCTAGACATGGGCGCCCTTATCGCTGGTTCTCGTTACCGCGGAGACTTTGAAGAACGCTTGAAGAAGGTGACCAAGGAGATCCGCACCCGCGGTGACATCATCACCTTTATCGATGAGATTCACTCGCTGGTGGGTGCCGGTGCAGCCGAAGGTGCCATCGATGCCGCCTCAATTCTGAAGCCACTTCTTGCTCGCGGCGAACTCCAGACCATTGGTGCCACGACCCTAGACGAGTACCGCAAGTACTTTGAGAAAGACGCAGCTTTGGCTCGTCGTTTCCAGAAGGTAAATGTTGCCGAGCCTTCACTGCCAATGGCTATCAACATCTTGAAGGGTGTTCGCAAGGCTTACGAAAAGCACCACAAGGTAACCATCACCGATGGAGCTATTGTGGCTGCCTGTAACCTCAGCGACCGCTACATCACCGACCGCTTCTTGCCAGACAAGGCCATCGACCTAATCGATGAAGCCGGTGCTCGTTTGCGTCTTCAGCTTCTTTCTTCACCACCAGAACTACGCGACGTCGAAGAGCGCCTAGCCGCTGTTCGCGTTGCCAAGGAGAAGGCAATTGAAGACCAGGACTTCGACATTGCGAAGACCAAGCGCCAGGAAGAGAAGGAAATTCTCGCCGAGCGCGTTCGTTTGGAAGCACAGTTCCGAGGCGGACACATTACCCCTGAAGGCACCGTCGACGAAGGTTTGATTGCAGAAGTTTTGGCACAGGCCACCGGTATCCCAATCTTCAAGTTGACCGAGGAGGAGAGCGCCAAGCTCATCTTCATGGAAGACGAACTGCACAAGCGAGTTATCGGCCAGGAAGAAGCCATCAAGGCTGTTTCCAAGTCGGTTCGTCGCCAGCGTGCTGGGTTGAAAGATCCAAACCGCCCATCCGGTTCGTTTATTTTCGCCGGTCCAACCGGTGTTGGTAAAACGGAGCTAGCCAAGGCTTTGGCCGAGTTCCTCTTCGACGACGAGAATGCGATGATTTCACTCGACATGAGCGAGTACTCGGAGAAGCACACCGTTTCTCGCTTGTTCGGTGCTCCTCCAGGGTTCGTTGGATTCGAAGAAGGCGGACAGCTAACCGAAAAGGTTCGCCGCAAGCCGTTCTCCGTGGTTCTTTTCGACGAAATCGAAAAGGCTCACCCAGACATCTTCAACTCTCTACTTCAGATTCTTGAAGAAGGGCGCTTGACCGATGGCCAGGGACGCATGGTTGACTTCAAGAACACCGTGATCATCATGACCACGAACCTTGGAACTCGCGACATCGCTCGCGGTGCCATGGGCTTCAACCTTGAAGGCGACGATGCCGGCGACTACGACCGCATGAAGGGCAAGGTTACCGAAGAGCTAAAGAAGCACTTCAAGCCAGAGTTCCTAAACCGCGTCGACGAGACCATCATCTTCCCTCAGCTCACCCCAATCGAGTTGCAGCAGATCGTTGACCTCTTCATTGCCAAGTTGGGTCGCCGCCTAGAAGAGCGCGACATGACCATCGAGGTAACCGAAGCGGCCAAGCAGCACCTCATCAAGATTGGATACGACCCAGCGCTGGGTGCACGACCATTGCGTCGTGCCGTGCAGCGTGAAATCGAAGACAAGCTGAGCGAGCAGATTATGCGCGGAGAGCTCTCTAACTCTTCTCACATTGTGGTCGATGTCACCGATGGTGAGTTTGTCTTCGACACCAAACAGAATGTTCCCGCTAGCATTTAGAGGTGACTTCCTCTAACTTCCACGTGCGTCCAGCCTTAGCGCTGGACGTTCGTGCTATCGCGGCCATGCGTATGCCAAATGAAGGTTCTGGGCGCAAGCTGCTCAAGCTGGAGCTGGTCTCGCTGTTTGAGAAGGTTCCAGAGTTTTTGGTTGCGGTAAACGTTTCCGGCGATATCGTTGGCGCTGGCGCTCTTCACGTTATGTGGGAAGACCTAGCCGAAGTTCGATCGCTAATTGTTCGAGACGATCAGCGCGGAAAGGGTGTTGGCCACCTTCTCGTGGCAGCCCTGCTCGAGCGAGCGAAAACCCTTGGTGTTTCTCGCGTCTTTTGTCTAACCTTCGAAACCGAATTCTTTGCCAAGCACGGCTTTCAGGAAATCTCGGATGTTCCGGTTGATGAAGAAACCTACGCCGAGCTGGTTCGCTCGAACGACGACGGCGTTGCCGAGTTCCTTGATTTGGCGAGAGTCAAAGAGAACACCCTGGGTAACACCAGAATGCTTGCCCTGATCTAAGCCATGAGTCGCCGCCCACCACCGCACATCATTCGCCGTAGGCGAGTTGCCGGACTAATCGTTTTGAGTTTGTTGATTGGCTTGATTTGGTGGGGAGTGTCTGCGCTTCTGGCTATTTTCATCCCGGCAAATCCAGAAAATGGTGTTGCCAAGACCACCGACTGTGCTCCGGGAACCGTGGTCGTAGAAGCATTTGTAGGCGACGGCGAAAACCGGGTTTCCGATTACGATCTTCAAACCAACCCTGAACTTTGGTTCACCATAACCAACAACGGCAAGGTGGCTTGCAACTTCAATGCCGGAGCCAAGGCACAGATTTACACCATCAAGTTTGGGCAAGAGGTTATCTGGACCAACGAGCAGTGCGACCGCAGCGGTTTGAAGGATGCCAAAATTACCCTTGCTCCCGGCAAGCCAGAAAAGGCAATCCCAAGCCCTTGGCTAAAGGTTTATTCATCTGAGGAAGGTTGTGGCGAAGGTCAAGCCGCCGCCTATCCGGGAATCTATAGCTTCTCGGTGAAGGTGAACAACGTGCAATCGATGAACACCGAAAACTTCACGCTTCAGTAACTACCAGTTCAGCGCAAGGGCGAGAGCCGCCTTAACCGACTGCACACCTGAATCAACGGTTCGAACAAATCCCAAGCGAGAAGCCTCGTTTTCACGAAGTTTGCCGTTACTGACCTTGCGAACCTCGCCAGCCAAGCTGATCTCACCAAAGGCGGCCAAGTTGTGAGCGATTGGTTTATCTTGAACAGCAGAGGCAATCGCAAGGGCAATTGCTAGGTCGGCGGCTGGCTCGGTGAGTTTCACTCCGCCAACGGTCGAAACGTAGACGTCCATTTCGCCAACGCGTAAGCCTGCTCTGCGTTCTAGAACGGCAAGGAGCATCGCGACACGAGACGAGTCGACGCCGTTGGTTACGCGGCGAGGGTTTGGCGAAGATGACTTCACAACGAGAGCTTGCACTTCGGCAATCAGTGCTCGCTTGCCTTCAACCGCAACGGTTACACAAGTTCCCGATACCGGGGTTTCTGGGCGGGAGAGGAATAGACCCGATGGGTCTGGAACCTCGTTGATGCCTTCGCCGGTCATTTCGAAACAGCCAACCTCATCGGTTGGACCGAAGCGGTTCTTCTGGCTTCTAACGAAGCGCAGCGCGGTTTGACGATCACCCTCGAAATGGCAAACCACGTCGACTAGGTGTTCCAGTGCTCTAGGTCCGGCGATGTTTCCGTCTTTGGTAACGTGCCCAACCAAAATGATTGGAAGGTTGTTTTCTTTGGCCACTCGAATCAGGTTGCTGGCAACTTCGCGGATTTGGCTAGGCATGCCGGCTGCGCCGTCGATTTCGGCGTGAGCAATCGTTTGAACCGAGTCGACAATAAGTAGCTGAGGGTCGACGGATCCGATTTGCCCGAGAACGCTGGCTAGGTCGGTTTCCGACGCTAGGTAGAGATTCGGGGTGAGTGCTCCGGTTCTTTCGGCGCGAAGGCGAATCTGACCAACTGATTCTTCCCCAGAAACATAGAGCACTCGAAGGCCCTTATTGGCAGCGTTTGAAGCAACTTCTAGCAGGAGGGTGGATTTTCCAACGCCTGGTTCACCCGAGAGCAGGATTACGGCACCTGGAACGAGACCACCGCCGAGCACTCGATCGAACTCGCCCACTCCGGTGCTCCAGGCGGTTACGTTTTCGGTGGAAATCTCGGTGATTGGCTTGGCTGCTGAGGAACCCACGATCACCGCTGGTTTCACCGACCTGGCAACGCCGAGACCGCGGTTTGAAGAGGCCCCGCCTTCAACCAAACTGTTCCAGGCTTGGCACTCGCCGCACTGGCCAACCCATTTGGCGCTACCCCAGCCGCACTCGGCACAGGTGTATTCGGATTTAGGTTTCGCTGCCATCCAACAAAACTACCAAGCCGGTAAGACGTTGGCCCTAACCTAAACTGAACTGGTGAATATCAATCGCATCGCCATCCTCGGGTCGGGTTCCATGGGAACCGCGATTTTGTCGGGTCTGCTCGCTTCTGGTTTTGAAGCGTCCAAAGTGACCATTACCACCAAGTCTTTAGAGAGTGCTGAAAAGCTTGCCGACGAACTTGGGGTCAATGCGATTGCATTAGACGAGCAAGCCACTGCAAATCAAGATGCGGTGGTTGGAGCCGACGTAGTTTTGGTGGCCGTTAAGCCTGCGTATGTAGTCGAGGCCTTGAAGGAAGCAGCCCAAAAGCTACACTCTGACTCACTGGTCATATCCGTTGCCGCAGGCATCACCACGGCTTCGATGGAATCTGTTGTGCCGGAAAGCGTCGCGGTGATTCGCTCGATGCCGAACACTCCGGCCATTGTTGGCCGCGCGGTAACGGGAATCTCAACCGGTTCTAGAGTCTCCGAAGCACAGCTTGAGACCGCGCTAGATCTTTTTGAAACCGTTGGACGTGTTGTGGTTTTGCCAGAAGAGCAAATCGATGCGCTCAGCACAATTTCTGGCTCAGGCCCGGCCTACGTGTTCTATCTCATCGAACAGCTCACTCTGGCGGCTCAGGAAATGGGCTTCGGCGAGGATGTGGCGGCGATGCTGGTTGAAGAAACTTTCGCCGGCGCAACCGAGCTACTCTCAGCTTCAAACCAAAGCCCAGAGGCTCTTCGTAAGCAGGTAACTAGCCCTAACGGAACCACCATGCAGGCAATTGCGGTTCTGGAAAAAGCTGAGCTAGCCAAGATTTTCACCAACGCTACCGAGGCGGCGCTGGCTCGCGCCAAAGAAATTGCTGCCGGTAAGTAACTAGTACTTGGCGTCGATGTCGGCGATTAGACCTTCAACGAGCTTTTTGATTTCGTCACGGATCGGACGAACCGCTTCAACACCCTGTCCGGCGGGGTCGTCGAGTTTCCAATCGAGGTAGTGCTTGCCAGGGAAGAACGGGCAAACATCGCCGCAACCCATGGTGATGCAGTAGTCGGAAACTTCAACCGCGTCGGTGGTGAGCAATTTTGGGGTTGCGTTCGAGATGTCGATGCCAACCTCTGCCATCGCTTCAACGGCTGCCGGGTTCACCGAATTGCCAGGGGCCGAACCAGCCGAGCGCACCTCAACGCGGTCGCCGGCTAGGTGTTGCAACCAACCGGCTGCCATTTGTGATCGTCCGGCGTTGTGTACGCAAACAAAAAGTACTGAAGCTTTGATAGTCATGAATCAAGGATAAACAGTTGGGCTCAGAGAGTGAATCTCTAAGCCCAACTATTCAACTTTTGTTTACTTACGTTTGGCCGCAGGTCGTTTCGCCTTTGCGGGAGCGAACACCATCAGCAGGATTAGAGCAACTACCAAACCGCTCAGCTGGGCCACGATGAGGGAGACCCCTTGGTTGGCAGCCATCCCCTGAAACATCACTCCGAAAGTTACGGCAGGGTTTGCTTGTCCACCGGTGAGGGTGAAGTTAGTTGCCGCCAGAATCCATCCGGCCACCGCAAATGGGATCCACGTGGTTTGTTTGTTGTTTATAAGGCTCGCAATAAGCCAAACCATTCCAGCTGAAACCAACGCTTCCCCTGCTAGGTAAGAAATCGGTAGGTTGTCGCTGTTTCCGGCAAACCCCGCGATGGTTTTTCCAGAGATCAGTGCACCGAGTTGGCTTCCGGCAAGGCTTCCGACAAACTGAGCTGCCATGAATGCCAGAAGGTTTCCGAGGGTAATCTCGCGCTTTAGGTAGAAGTAAAGCGAAACCATTGGGTTTAGGTGTGCGCCGCTGATTGGTCTCAGGATGATGATCATGGTTGCCATGGTCAGGGCAATCGCGAAGGTCTTATAGTCGTTCATCGACGCGGTAATGGCGGTAAGAAAAACGGTTACGCCAATGAATTCGGCGATTGATTTCTTCAGCAGGGCATTCATTTTTCTCTCCGTTCAAAACACTCCAACCAGTATCCCCTAGAATGGAGAAATCGTTTGTTTGGCTTTGGGCCATCAAGTTTCTAACTAGTGAGGTCCGTATGGGTTCCGTCATCAAGAAGCGTCGTAAGCGCATGTCGAAGAAGAAGCACCGCAAGTTGCTTCGCAAGACTCGCCACCAGCGTCGCAATAAGAAGTAAGTCTTCGAAAAAGTTAAACCCGCCAGGTCTCCTGGCGGGTTTACTTATTGGCTTTTAGTTCTCGTTTTTTGAAGTCGAGAATCTTCCAGTGCGCGGCCTTGGCATAACGCTCGAGAGTCTTGTCTGGGTTGACGGCAACCGGGTGACCAACTCGAGTGAGCATAAAGAGATCATTGTGGCTGTCGGAGTAGGCATAAGAACGCTTCAAACTGATGCCGCGGTCTTTGGCTAGCTTTTTGATGGCAACAGCCTTCTCTTCACCGTGAAGTGGTCGACCTTCAAATTCGCCGGTTAGCAATCCGTCCTTGACCTCAAGCACGGTTCCCAAAGCTCCGGTGAGGCCGAGTTGCTTGGCGATGTATTGACCCATCTGCACCGGGGCAGCGGTGATGATCCAAACCTCGCGGCCATTCTTCACGTGCTCCTGCGCGATGCGCACGGTTTCCGGCCACATCTTGGCTTTCACGTATTCTTCCCAGGTGATTCCAACCAGAGACTCGAGCGCTTTTGCGCTCTGTCCAACAACCAGAGACATGGCTCGGTCTTCGATGTGAGCTAGCATCTTTGCCGATTCGCCACGGGTGATGAACTTGAACTGCTGCCATGCGAAGCGCCAGAGTTCCCGACGGTTTACGAACTTTCGCTCGAAGGCTGCTTTTGCAAAAAGAAACGACGAAGCGCCTCGCAAGAGGGTGTTGTCGAGATCGAAGAACGCGGCTTCTATCTTGATTGGCTTCGGAGTCTGGGGCACTCAACAAGTTTAGGCGTAAGCCTAGGATGTAAGTGTGTCCCCAAAATTCCAACTAACCCTAATTGGTAAGCCAGGTTGTCATCTTTGCGATGATGCCGAGGCTGTGGTCACAAACGTTTTGGCTGAGTTTCCGAATCAGGTGTCTTTGACCAAACAAAGCATCCTCGAGGATGACGAACTATTCGCTCGGTATTCAGAGGAAATCCCAGTGCTCCTAATCAACGGCAAGGTTCACAACTATTGGCGAATTGATGCCGACCGCCTACGAGAAGCATTGAGCACTACGTGATTCGTTTCTGGCGTTCTTCTCTAGCCGCTTTGGTGTTCGTTGCGAGCTTCCTGGTAGCCACTCCGGCTTCGGCAGCACCGGTAGACAACACCTATGTTGAAGGTTCCGACCGCCAGGCGTTTGTTTTCAATCCGCTTGAGGTAAATCGCGTTGATCTAACAATGACGCCGGAAGCGGAAGCTGCACTTCGCGCCGACCTACGAACTTATCAACCGGCCACCCTAAAACTAACCACCGCGCTCGGAGCAACCACAACCTATGCCGTTGGAGTTCACGTGAAAGGTGGTTGGGGCTCGTTCCGTTCTCTCGACGAAAAAGCCGGTTTCAAAATTAAGGTCGACTACTCGGTAAAAGGCCAGAACATCTACGGAATCAAAAAGTTCACACTGAACAACATGGTTCAGGATGCTTCGATGCTGCACGAGGCGGTTAGCTACCGACTCTTCCGTGCCATGGGAGTGGCGGCTCCTCGAGTTGGCTATGCCAATGTTTACTTCAACGGCGTGAACTACGGTTTGCACTCGAACATTGAAACCTACGACAAGCCAATGCTCAGCCGCTGGTTTCCTAGTGGCACCGAGCATCTCTTCGAGGGCGCCTACGGAGTTGAAGTTGGCCCGCAACTCGAGGTTGATGAGGGTTCACTTACCGACCTAGCCGACGTCACGGAATTGCGCGACCTGAACAACTCGCTCCATGGCAAGGCTTGGTTCGACGCAATTCGATTACGAGTAGACCTAAACCAAATGATCATGAACTGGGCGGTTGAGCACTACATCATGCATTGGGATGGCTATACCCGAGGCTGGCCAAACAATTACTACCTTCATAAGGCCAAGGGCGGCCTGTTCACCATGCACCCCTGGGGAACTGACCAAACTTGGGTTCAGTGGAACCCACTGGTCGACGACGGCGCCACGATGATGACTCGATGTGTTCAGTACGAACCTTGCCTTCAGCTTTACCAAACCGCACTCGGTGAGATTCAGGTGAAGTTGCCTAGCTTGGCTCTGGCTAGCATGGTCGACCGGATATGGGCAAAGATCAGCCCTTCGGTTTTGAGTGACCCTCGCAAACCTTATGGATACCAGGACTCGGTTAGTTCGATGGAGTCAACCAAGTCGGTTATCAACAGCCGTTTCCAAGAGTTGGTCAGTAACAACGGCTCGCGTCGAGCCAGCGCGATAACCGTGACCTACCCAAAAACGGGATTCACCGTGCATGGAACACTGCGACCAAAACTGGTCATGACCGGCGACGGAGCAACGACGTTCTGGAGAATCGAAGGAACCGGTGTCTGCGAGGTTGATTCCAATACCGGCGCCGTTCTGATTTTGAACTCTGGCACATGTCGAGTTGGTGCTCAGATGGCTCAAACCGCGAACTTCTTCGCCAAGATGACCAGCGTTCGTCTAACCATTCCGAAGCTGGCCTCTCGAATCAACGTGGCTCAATACTCGGCGGTTCGAATTGGCCGATCAATCTCGCTGAGCACAGTTACCGACTCTTCAGGAGCAGTAAGCGTGAAGCTAAAGTCGGGACGATGCCGAGTTTCAGGCAAAACCGTGAAGGCTCTGGCCAGTAGTGGCAAGTGCATCATCTCGGTCTCAGTTGCCGGAGACGCAAACTTCCTGAAGGCAACCAAGTACTACGCGGTTACCCTTCGTAAGTAATTTTGCTTATGGTTCCAGGCGGTTTGGTCCGCGGAACAGGTAGCCAACTTCGCGAATGTTTGGCTGGTGCAAGAGCAGCATCAAAACGCGAATCAGACCCATACCGAAACCACCGTGAGCTGGTGCTCCGTAGCGGAAGAAGTCGAGGTAAGACTTCAAGCCCTCAGGCTCAAGACCCTTCGACTTAGCCTGCTCGGTAAGAATGTCGATGCGGTGTTCACGCTGGGCGCCGGTGGTGATTTCGGTTCCACGCCAGATGAGGTCGTAGCTCTTGGTGAGCGACGGGTCTTCTGGGTGACGCATGTGATAGAACGGACGCACGGTTGCCGGGTAGTCGGTTAGGAACACGAACTCGTGACCAAACTTCTCGGCTACGTGAGCGGCAATCTGACGTTCGCCCTCTGGGTCCATGTCGCCGCCGCGGGCAATCTCGTGTCCGCGTTCTTTCACAATCTCGATGGCCTCGGCCAGCGGAATGCGTGGGAACGGTACCGAAGGAACCACTACGTCAACGTCGAATAGGCGCTTGATTTCTTCGCCGTGCTTCTCTTTAACCGCCTTGAGAGCAGTTACCAATAGTTGCTCCTGGAAAGCCATGATGTCTTCGTGGCTGTCGATCCAGGAAACTTCCATGTCGACTGAGATGAACTCGGTGGCGTGGCGTGAGGTGAACGATGGGTCGGCACGGAAAACCGGACCAACCTCAAACATGCGGCCAAAGCCGGCGGTCATCGCCATCTGCTTGAAGAACTGTGGGCTCTGAGCCAGGTAGGCAACGGTCTCGAAGTATTCGAGCTTAAACAGTTCGGCGTTAGATTCCGAAGGGCTCGACATAAGTTTCGGGGTGTGAACTTCGATGAAGTCATTCTCGTACCACCACTGACGCCAGGCGTGTTCGATGGTGGTCTGCACGCGGAATACTAAGTTCATTTCGCTTCGGCGAAGGTCTAGGAATCTCCAGTCGAGACGCTTGTCAATGCTGGTGTCGTCGGCGATTGGGGTTTCTGGGTCGGCGAGGCTAACCACTTCCAGGTTGTCGAGCTGAATCTCGAGTCCGCCGAGCTTCACACGCTCGTCGTGCACCAAACGTCCGGTGATCCAAACGAATGAACCCGCGGTCAAAGTTGAAACGGTGGCGGCCAGTGCATCGTCTAGGTCTGGCTCTTCGTTGACAACCGGACGAGGGTAGGTTACCTGCACGTCGCCGGTTTCATCGCGGAGGATGATGAACTGAATGCGCTTCTGGTCGCGAAGCTTTTCAACCCAGCCACCGATGGTTACTGGGCCGTCGGTGCGGGCTGCGAGGTCTTTAACGAGTGTGCGTTCGCGCATTTGTTTATAGCTCTTTTCATACCTGAGAGTGGGCTGTTCGCCCTGAACTCACAAGTTTAGCGGCAGGTAGAATAGGGGTATGCCTGCCACCCACATTCACCTGGTTCGCCACGGTGAGGTTCACAATCCTGGTGGTGTTCTTTACGGGCGGCTTCCGCACTTTCACCTCAGTGAAAACGGGAAGAAAATGGCCGAGTCGGCAGCGCTGGCACTCGCCGAGGCAGGTGTAAAACCCACCAAACTTCTGGTGTCTCCACTGCTTCGCACGCAGCAATCGGCCGAGCCGTTCGCCAAGCAGTTTTCGCTGGTTCCTGATCTCGATGAGCGACTCATTGAGCCATACAACATCTTTGAAGGCCGCAAGGTGTCAGCCAAAACTGTGCTGCTTCGCCCGCACCTGGTGTTTCACCTTCGCAACCCGATGCAGCCGTCATGGGGCGAAAGCTATGTTTCCGTGGTTGAGCGAATGATGGACGCGTTGCGCGAAACGGCCGAATCGGTGTCAGACGGCCACGTTGTAGTGGTCACCCACCAGCTTCCAATCTGGATGGTTCACCGCCACCTTGCGGGTGCTCGTTTGGCTCACAATCCGTCGAAGCGTCGTTGCTCGCTCTCCAGTATCACCACCCTCGAATACCATGACGGAAAATTCAAAGAGGTTGGCTATCTGGAGCCGGCTGCAAACATCGCTCGAATCGATAAGGGTGCCGTATGAAGCGCGTTTTTGCAGGGCTAATGGTTTTGGGCTTGTCCCTATCGGTTTCGGCTTGCTCGAACGATCCGCTGGCCGACCAGTTCCGATCTGGCACCAACAAGAACTACATCTCCGGCGACGGTTCGGTTACCGAGTTCCAAGGCGAGAAATCTAGGGGAGCCGATTGGGTTGCCGAAACCTTCGACGGTCAGGTTTTGGATAGCAAGAACCTACTCGGTCACGTTGTGGTTTTGAATTTCTGGTACGCCGGTTGCGCTCCGTGCCGAGCAGAAACCCCAGACCTAGCTGCTCTGGCAACCAAGTTTGAGCCGCAAGGTGTGCAGGTAGTTGGTGTGAACGTTCGCGACACCGCAGAAACCGCTCTGGCTTTCGCTCGCACCCACGACCTGAACTACCCGAGTGTGATGGACATTGAAACCGGCGCTGTCGTGCAGGCTTACACCGGAGTCGTTTCTCCTTCGGCAGTTCCAACCACTCTGGTGATCAATGCCAATGGCGAAATCACCGCTCGCGTGCTCGGCCGCTTTGAACCGTCAACTCTCAAGAGCCTGATCGA
>JBJOJC010000116.1:0-4115 GCA_046046825.1 Actinomycetota bacterium
CTACCCAACTAACCACCGAAAAACGCGACCCTGCGACCGTTAGCGTGAGCGGCGTCGAGCACCTGTTGCACGCGGTGGACGTGTGATGAGAACGACGCTACAACGACCTTTCCGGTGGAGCGTGAAATCACGTTGTCGATAACCGGGCCGATGTCTTTTTCAAGTGGAGTAAATCCAGGAACGTCGGCGTTGGTTGAATCCGACATGAACAGATCCAAACCTGCTTCACCGATTCTGGCAAACGCACGAAGATCGGTTAGTCGGCCGTCGAGTGGAATCTGGTCCATCTTGAAGTCGCCGGTGTGCAGAACGGTTCCACCGGGGGTCTTCATATAAACGGCCAAGGCGTCTGGAATCGAGTGGTTTACCGCAACGAACTCTAGATCGAAGTCCGCGAGCTTTTCCTTTTGACCTTCACGCACCACCATCGAGTACGGGGTGAGCTTGTGTTCCTTGAGCTTGGCTTCAACGAATGCGAGAGTTAAAGCCGAGCCGAGAAGTGGAATGTCTTCACGCAGCTTCAAAAGATACGGCACGCCTCCGATGTGGTCCTCATGTCCGTGAGTGAGCACGATGCCAATGACGTCACTGAGTCGGCTTCTGATGTAACCAAAATCGGGAAGAATCACATCGATGCCCGGTTGGTGTTCTTCTGGGAAGAGCACACCGCAGTCAACAATGAGGAGCTTGCCGTTGATTTCGAAGACGGTCATGTTTCGACCAATTTCGCCGATTCCACCTAGTGGAACAATACGAAGGGTGTTCGGTTGTAGCTTGGCCGGAGCCGGGAGTGTTAGAACCAAGGGTTCCTCTTATCTGGTTGTGCCAGCCACCTTCGGCAGCGCGCCACCGGCTGCTGCATTGCGGTCTGGACGGAAGTTTTCGAATGACAGGCCGGTGATGGCACGAACCTTGTCGATGTCGCCCTCGATGCGAATCGCTTCGTCATCCTCAGGGCCAACCAAAGGTAGACGAACGCGCGGGCTATTGATCACGCCAAGTCCGTGTAGTGCGTACTTGGTGGCAACGGTGCCAGGAACGTGGTTCATCATGGCTCGAACTAGCGGCTCGAGTGAATTGTGAACTGTTAGGGCGTGCTGGAAATCGTTGCGGTTGGTTGCATCAACCAGTTCGCGGTATGCCGCTGGCGCCACGTTTGCAGTTACTCCAATTAGTCCGGTTGCACCAATCGATAGGTGTGGCAGAACGTTTGAGTCGTCGCCGGAGAAATAAAGCAGACCGGTTTCATTCATAACGCGAGACGCCTGAGCTAGGTCTCCCTTGGCGTCCTTCAAGGCAATGATGTTTGGATGCTTGGCAGCACGAAGGATTGTTTCGTACTGAATTGGGATACCAGCGCGACCAGGGATGTCATAAAGAATCACTGGAAGATCGGTTGAATCTGCAATAAGACGGAAGTGGGTCAGCACGCCGGACTGAGTTGGCTTGTTGTAGTACGGAGTCACAATCATGACGCCATCGGCGCCAGCCTTTTCAGACAGTTTGTAGAGTTGCATCGCGTGAGCGGTTTCATTTGAGCCACCGCCGGTGATGATTTTGGCGCGACCAGCCGCAACCGACTTACCCACTTCGACGAGCTTGATTTTCTCAGCGTCGGTGAGGGTAGAAGTTTCACCGGTGGTTCCGGTAACCACGATGCCATCGGCACCGTTGGAAATCACGTAGTCCATCAACGTCTCAGTGGCAGGCCAGTCGACCTCGCCCTCCGAGTTCATCGGAGTAACCAGGGCAACTAGAACCTGGCCGAATAGGTCTTTGTTTTGTGCGGACATACCTTCAAGATTAGCGGTTTGGCAAGCCGCAGTGCTAGGCGAGATGGGTTAGCCTTGCCACAGGGAGTAACAATGCGCCAAACAATGAGGTTTTGGGCCGGCAACCTGAACGCCGGTTTCACCGTGGCGCTAGTGGCACTCCCCTTGGCCATTGCCTTCGGCGAAAGTAGTTCCCTGGGAGCAGCCGCCGGCATCACCACAGCCATTTTCGCTGGTGTCGTCGCCGCGGTCTTCGGTGGAAGCAAGTACCAGGTCTCAGGACCTACCGGAGCCATGACCGTAGTTCTGATTCCATTGGCAGCAAAATACGGGCCCACTGGAGTGCTGTTTGCTGGCTTATTGGCAGGCTTAATTTTGGTTCTGGCTGGCGTTCTAAAACTTGGACGGCACATCCATAAACTTCCGGCATCGGTCATCGAAGGATTCAGCGCTGGCATTGCGGTCGTGATTGCACTTCAGCAATTTGGGTGGGTGCTTGGTGTAGACGCCGCCCGCGGGGAACACGTTTACCAAACCGCTTGGCAACAAATTGTGACCTGGGCGGCCAGCCCGACCGTGCCATCAATCGCTACGGCGCTTACGGTGATGCTCGCGGTCATCTTTGGTCTGAAATTCTTCCCAAAACTTCCGATCAGCGTGGTGGCCTTGGTATTGGCGACTCTGTTCACAATTGGGTTCCACATCAAGTTGGATACCATTCCCACGATTTTGAATCCAATGGGAAAATTCGAGCTAACCTTCCTGCATCTAGTTGAAAACCTTTCCGATTTCCTGATACCTGCGATGGGTATCGCAGCCTTAGGAGCTTTCGAGGCTCTACTTTCGGCAAAAATTGCCGACCGCATGGCTGGCGAAGCAGTGCCACATAATTCCGACCGAGAGCTTGTCGGTCAGGGCTTAGCCAATCTGGTTGTTCCCTTTCTCGGCGGGGTTCCAGCAACTGCAGCTCTAGCCAGAACCGCAGTTAATGTGAGAAGCGGAGCCACCAGCCGCATTGCCGCCGGAGCGCACTCGGTCTTTCTGGCGCTAATGGTTTTGGCGCTGAGCCCTCTGGTTAGCCTGGTGCCGCTGCCTGCTCTAGCCGGAGTGCTATTGGCGACCGCGTTCAACATGGTGAAATTTAGCGAATTGAAAAAGATTGCTAAGGCGTCGAAGTTAGACACGGCCCTAGTGACTTTGTCTCTGGCGCTTACGGTATTCGTCGACCTAACCACAGCGCTACTTGTTGGAACACTAATATGGCTCATCTTGCGCAAAACAAAGCTTGCGAAGGGCGAGAACGATTACAGCGTTTAGCTTATGGAGCTACGCGACCGTGCTGGTTGAACGCCTCATAGGTGTAAGGCATTAACTCGGCCCAGAAATCTTCCATCTTCTCGGCGCACATTTCGATCTCGCGCTGAGGGAACGAAGGGAAGTGGGTTCCCTCACGCTTGGTGCGAAGACTTAGGAAGTTCATTAGGGCACGAGAGTTCATCGTCACGTACATCGAAGAATAGATGTTTAGCGGCAGAACGATTCGAGCAACCTCACGAGCAACCCCTGCCTCAAGCATGCGCTGATAAGACTCATAGGCCTGAACCGACGAGGTGCGAGATTCTTGCTCAACCAGAGCAACCTGCTCGGCTGTTCCAGGGAGGAACTCGTAGTGACCAGCTTTACCAACCTGAATCAGGTTGCGCTCAGGACCTGGTACGTAGAACGTTGGGCTTAGTTCCTTGTAACGACCCGATTCTTCGTTGTACGAAGCAATGCGGTGTCGCTGAAATTCGCGGAAAACAAAAATCGGTGCCTGAACATAGAAAGTCATTGAGTTGTGCTCGAATGGTGAACCGTGGCGGTCGCGCATCAGGTAGTTGATTAGTCCCTTACTGGCCTTTTCGTTCTCAGATGCTTCAACGTTGGCTGAAGCAGACTCTAGAGTCTGTTCTCCCTGAGTTGAGACGCGTGCGGCGAACAGCACATCGGAGTCGGCGGCCGAGGCACGCACTAGTTCTACGGTTACATCACTGCGGAATTTGATTTCTGACACACAAAAAGAATACTCGTAAGCAAACGTAAGAAATCGCAATAACCGCGGTGTGGCGGGCTACGGCACCTAACCTTGAAGGTATGCCGATCGATTCGAAACTAGTGGCCGTTGTTGCCCTACTAGTTTTGGCTACCCTAATTGGTCTGGTTTGGAAAGCAACCACCGGACGCGCCAAGCGAATCAAGGGCGGCGCTCAGATCGACCTCAAGGAAATCGGGGCCACCAAGAACGGTTTTCCGGTAACTAAGTTTGGCGAACACACCACGTTTTTGCAGTTCTCCAGTGAAACC